>CALJQI010000111.1 GCA_937980285.1 uncultured Gammaproteobacteria bacterium
CGCCCGAGCCTGCGAAAGCGCAGCCTTCCGCGGCTGAAAAGCTGGCCATGACCGCGGCAGTCCTGAGTTCGGCGGAAGAGGCCATCGGCCAGGTCGGAACCCTCAACGAAGAAAATATCGAATACGTACGCCAGCTCATTATCGCCACGCCGCTGCTGCTGCGCGAGGCGGCGCAGGATGCCTATAGTGCGCGCCTGCTGATTTACGCCGCCCTGGTGCAGCTGCAAAAAGACAAAACCGCCGCCATGGCGGTAGTCTCGCGCTACGCCGATCCGGATATGCAGGCGCTGGTGGAGAAATACCTGCCCGAGATCGAGGCGCTGGAAGACAAGTTCAAGTTTCCGTTGCTCGAACTCGGTATCAACGCCTTGCGCGAGCTGTCGCCCAACCAGTTCGTTCAGTTCAAGGCGGCGTTGGAAAGCATCATCGCCTCGGATAAATCTGTCAATCTGCGCGAATGGATTGTGCAGCGTTTCGTGCTGCAGCAACTGGATCAGCACTTCGGCTTTCGCAAGCCGCCGAAAGCCAGGGTCGCGAGCCTCGACGCGGTCGGCGAGGAAGTCGGCGCCCTGTTGTCGCTGATTGCATGGATAGAACACAGGAAGGCCGACAATGCCGCCGCGGCCTTTGCCGTCGGCGCCGCCGAAGCCGGCCTGCCAAACCTGGAGTTGCTGTCTGCCAAAACTTTCAAGCTCGAATTGCTCGATCGCTCGCTGGACAGGCTGATGCAGCTCAGGCCGCTGGTCAAACCGCGCTTGCTCAAGGCCTGCGTCGCGCTGATCATGCACGATGGCAAGGCGACCACCCGCGGCATCGAGCTGGTGCGCACGATATCGACCTGCCTGGACTGCCCGATGCCGCCGATGCGGGTGCAGTAGGGCAAGTCTCTACGGCACCAAGAATTACCGCTTCAGGCTATTCGCCAGGATGGCGTTAAACCCCGTCAAGAACTCGCGATCACGCGGCACTTCGGCATGGCCGCTGTTGAGCCGTAAATCGCGCTAGCCTTTGTTTGCAAAGCTCCTGGAATCTGGCTGTCCAGTTCGACCACGCCGTCGCCGGTCCCGCCGGAGAACATGCGATGACGCAGGCGGACGACTCTGCCGATATTGCCAGGCGATTTTTTGGTGTTGTAGAGCACGCGGATTGAAGTCCTGCCCGCCAGTGCTTTATTTAGCGACACGATAGGTGTTAACGGAGCACCTGAACAGGCTAGCGGTCGAGGCCGACGCCCTTGAAACGCGAGCGTACGATGAAAAAAGCGGCAACATCGAGAAACGGCCGCGGCGGCATCCATTGCGCCGGCACCGACGCCAGGCAATCGCTTACGGTTTGTGAGCTTTCGCCACTGGCATAGTCGGCGATGGCGGTGCCGAAGGCGGTGCCGCGGCTGACGCCCGAGCCATTGTAACCGCCGGCGAGGAATATATTGTCCTGCTGGCGGCCGAAGAAATTGGTGCCGTTGCGGGTAATGCCCTCGACGCCGGACCAGGCGTATTCGAACGGCACCTGTGCCAGTTGCGGGAAGCGTTTGTCGAAAGCCGTGCGGTGGATAGCCTGGCGCGCTGCCAGTTGCTCGTCGCTTAACAGGACCGAGCCGTGATACTCGGCGGTGTTGCGGATACTCAGGCGACCATCGCGGGTCAGGCGCAGGGTCGCGCCGCCGCCGTGCAGGGAAATGGCGCCCCACTCGGTTAGCGAGCCGAGACTTTCGAGCTCGGCCGCGGTCAGAACCCGGGTAAAGCTGCCCGCCAGGGTGCTGCCGACGATACGCGAGCGCAGAAAGCCGAGCGAGGCGGCTTCGAAATTCGTTGCCAGCACGACTCGATCGGTTTTAATCTCGGCCGAGGTCAGCTCCAGGGTCAGTGGCTTGCCCTGGCCAATGTTCAAAACCGGGCTTTGCTCGTGCAGGCTCACGTTATCGGGCAGCGTGTCGGCCAGTCCCCTGACCAGCGCGGCCGGCTGCACCAGGGCGCCGTCGGCGATATGAATCCCGACCTGGTAAAGGTCGGTACCCAGTCGTTTTTTCAACTCGTCTCTGTCGAGGGTCTGGTAATCGGCTTGCATGGTATCGAGGTAGTGCCGAAAGTTATCGTACTCCCTGAGTGCCGTCTCGCCGGCGGCAGTATGAATGAAGCCGTCACGCTGCCATTGGCAGTCTATAGCGTTTGCCGCAACCTGGCGGTCGAGCAGTTCCAGGCCGGCCTGGTTGATGCGATTGACGCGGCGGTAGTTATCGATCTGTTGTTTGACCACGCCGCCCGGAAAGTGGCTGCTGGCGACGACGAATCCCGAGTTCCTGCCCGAAGCCGCTTCGCCCACCCGGCGCGCATCCAGCAGCAGGATTTCGTCATCCGGATGAAGCTCGGCCAGCCGTCGCGCGCAGGCCAGCCCGGTCAAGCCGGCGCCAATCACTACCCAGGGCACTCGCCGAGCGCCGGTTAGTTTCGCCGTGGCTTGGCGCCTGGGCAGCAGTTCGGCCCAGCCGTGGTTGTCTGTTGGAAATCTATGCTTCGCCGAA
>CALJQI010000112.1 GCA_937980285.1 uncultured Gammaproteobacteria bacterium
CGCATTCCCGACGCGGTGATCGATCGGCCCAAGGGGTATTTTCCGATGCCGGCATTAAAATACGTGCGCGGTGATTTCTACCAGTTCATGGCGGATACGCTCAACAGTCGGCGCAGTCGCGAACGCGGCCTGTTCAATCGCAAGTATATCGATCGGCTGTTAAGCGAACCCGAACAGCATTTTACCCGTCTGAACGGAAGCAAGCTCTGGCATAGCGCACTTCTGGAATACTGGCTGCAGCGGCATATCGACGGGCTCTAAAAATTATCCGATCTGATTCTCATGCCGGGTAAAAACGGTTATGATAATTCCTTAGTATTTTACTTGGTTATTGTTTGAGGTATTAAATGGACGTCCTGGAACGTATTAAGCAGCAAGTCGAAACCTATCCGGTTCTCATTTATATGAAAGGCACGCCGCAGTTACCGCAGTGCGGTTTTTCCAGCCGAACCGCCGAAGCGCTAAAGTCGCTCGATATCGAGTTTGCCTATGTCAATGTTTTATCCGACCCCGAGATTTTTCAGAATCTGCCGCGTTTTGCCGACTGGCCGACCTTCCCGCAGGTTTATGTCGACGGCGAATTGATTGGCGGTTGCGATATCACGCTCGAAATGTTCGAGTCCGGTGAACTCGAAAAACTAACCCGTAGCGCGCTGGATAAAAAAGCCAGTTAGTAATTCTCGAAGATATCTCTTCGGCGCCAGTCTATTTGATTGGCGCCAGCGCCTGGTGGGCAGAGGAAAGAATATCTAATGTCGAAGGTGTTTCATCGAGCTGGTGGCCGTGCCAGACGCCGATCGAAATGTGTAACTGTTTGCCCTGGTCGGTGGTTTGCATGGTGTGACGCTTAATGCTCTGGATCAGCCGGTCAAACAGGTCAGGGTTGAATGCCTGCGGATCCTGGTAATACACCGAAACGGCGAAGGTATTGATGTTGAAGCGCGAAACCATGTCCATCGGCCGTAGCGACAGTTGAATCGAGTTGGCGATCGTTTTCAGCGTGCCGAGACGCAATTCGTTATTCGACGAGCTGACTTCGATCAGGCCGACACCGAGGCCGCCGCCGCGCGTGTTGCAGTGTTCGATCAGCGACTCGATATGAAGTTCGAGCTGGGTCCGGTTCGGCAGGTTGGTTTCCGCATCCTGCAGGCTGTTCTGCTTGACGCGCAAGTAGCGGCTGCTGATTCTGCGCATGCGTCCACGCAGTTCATTCTGTTGAAAGGCGTTGCGTCCGGCGCCAAACACCCTGGCCGCCAGTTCGAACTGGTTCGCCGATTTGGAAATGAAATCGTCGACCCCGCGATCGAAGGCAACCACGATGCTGGACGCGGTATCCTCGGCGGTCAGTAGCACGATACCGGTATAGCGGTCATTGTTTTCATCCCAGCGGCGAATCAGGTCTGTCATTTCCAGGCCATTCATGCCCGGCATCCAGAAGTCGGCCAGCACCACGTCCGCGCGCCGCTGGTTCAACAGGTACAAAGCCTCATCTGCCGAGGACGCGGTACGGATATCGGAGAAACCCGATTTTCCGAGCCCGGACTTGACGACCTCCCGGCTAAACTGGAGATCATCTACGACAATTATGGATAGGTCTTCTTTGCGCAAGGTGTGAGGATAATTATTGCCTGTCACGATTATAAAGGAATTTTCCAGTCTAAGGTTGTAGAAAACCGAAATCGTTGACGATCTTGCAAAATAGCGTCGCCGTCATTTCCGCATCGTAAACCGCCGAATGGGCCTCCCTCGAATCCCATTCCATACCGGCTGACTGAATCGAGCGCGCAAGTACGGTCTGGCCATAGGCGAGCCCGGAAAGGGTTACCGTGTCAAATGTGCTGAAGGGATGAAACGGATTGCGCTTGATCCCGGAGCGCACCGCCGCCGCGTTGATGAACTTGAGGTCGAAATGCGCGTTATGCCCCACCAGTATGGCCTTGTTGCAACCCTGTTTCTTGATCGCGTTACGCACCGGTTTGAAGATTTTCGGCAGCGCCTGTTTTTCATCCATCGCCAGGCGAAACGGATGATCGACCTCGATACCGTTGACCTCCATCGACTTCGGATCGAGGTTGGCCCCTTCGAAAGGATTGACGTGACAGGATACCGTCTCGGTGCAATACAGGCGGCCGCTTTCGTCGATATCGATAATCACCGCCGCGATCTGTAACAGGGCGTCGGTGGCTTCATTGAAACCACCGGTCTCGACGTCGACGACGACTGGCAGGTAGCCGCGAAAACGCTGCGACATCGGTGTCGATTCAGTCATCGATCATCTGTTTCCAGCGCAGCGATTCTCCCGCCTTGAACGGGATCAACTCGCTGTCGGGATAGGGCAGCGACGCCGGCACCTCCCAGCTTTGTCGCTCGAGCCGGACGCTGCCCTGGTTTTGCGGCAGTGCGTAATAATCCGCGCCGTTTCGGCTCATGAAGTTTTCGAAGTGGGTGAAATCAGCCGTCAGTTCAAAGGCTTCGGCGTAAAGTTCGAGCGCGCTAAGCGCAGAATAAATGCCGGCGCAACCGCAGGCTGATTCCTTGGCCTGCTGACTGTGCGGAGCGCTGTCGGTGCCCGCGAAAAATCGCCTGTCGCCGCCGCTGGCGGCCGCCAGTAGCGCCTGGCGATGCTGCTCGCGCTTGGCGATCGGCAGGCAGTAGTGATGTGGCCGGATGCCGCCCTGAAAAATGGCATTGCGATTGATCAGCAGATGATGCGGAGTAATCGTAGCCGCCAGGTTGCGCTCTGCCGCGTGGACATAATCGACCGCGTCGCGCGTGGTGATATGCTCGAACACGATCGGCAATTCAGGGAAATCGCGTCGAATCCTCTCGAGGCTTTGATCGATAAAAACCTTTTCCCGGTCGAAAACGTCGATTTCGGGCGAGGTCGCCTCGCCATGCACCTGCAGCATAAATCGATGTTTCTGCATTGCCTCGAACACCCGCGCGAGCCGGCCCAGATCGGTAACGCCCGCGTCCGAGTTGGTGGTCGCACCAGCCGGGTAAAGCTTGGCGCCGTGGATATACGGCGAGTCGCTGGCGGCTTCGATATCCTGCACACGGGTATTGTCCGTGAGGTAGAGCGTCATCAACGGTTCGAAGTTGCTGTTTGCCGGCAGCGCCGCGAGAATCCTTTCGCGATAGGCCAGCGCATCTTCGCAGCTGCGCACCGGGGGAACCAGATTGGGCATGACGATCGCGCGCCCGAACTGTCTCGCGCTGTCGGCGACGACGGCTTGCAGGTAGGGGGTGTCACGCAAATGCAGATGCCAATCATCGGGAGTGATGATGGTCAGACTATTCATTTATTGCAGTATTAGAATATAGGATATTAATATTGGCATAAAATATAGTGATTGTCCCTGAGCGTGAATTTATTTGCTGTATAATCCCGCCAATTTACAACAAAGGCAACGCACGTGGTAGATGAAACTGATATTGATCCGGAAGAAACCCAGGAATGGATCGAATCTCTGGATTCGGTACTCGAACGCGAGGGACCGGAACGCGCGCACTTCTTGCTCGAACGCCTGATCGATAAAACCCGCCGCTCCGGCGCATACCTGCCGTTTTCTGCCAAAACCGCTTACGTCAATACCATACCGCTGGCGAACCAGCGCCCGATACCGGGAGACCAGGCGATCGAGCACAGCATTCGATCGGTGATACGCTGGAACGCGGCGGCGATGGTGGTGCACGCCAATCGTAAATCGAGCGAGCTTGGCGGACATATCGCCAGTTTCGCCTCGGCTGCCACGCTCTACGATGTCGGCTTCATGCACTTTTTTCGTGCGCCCAACGACGAGAACAAGGGCGACCTGGTGTTTTTCCAGGGACATTCGGCGCCCGGCGTCTATGCGCGCGCTTTCCTCGAAGGGCGTATCAGCGAAGATCAGCTGAAGGCTTTCCGCCAGGAGGCGCTGGATGAAAACGGATTGTCGTCTTATCCGCACCCCTGGTTGATGCCAAACTTCTGGCAGTTCCCCACGGTGTCAATGGGACTCGGCCCGATCATGGCGATTTACCAGGCGCGTTTTATGAAGTATCTCGAAAATCGCGGCATCCAGCCGCAACAGGATCGCAAGGTCTGGGCCTTCATGGGCGATGGCGAGATGGACGAGCCGGAATCGCTGGGTGCGATTTCACTGGCGACGCGTGAAAATCTGGATAACCTGATTTTCGTCATCAACTGTAACCTGCAGCGCCTCGACGGCCCGGTGCGCGGCAACGGCAAGGTGATCCAGGAACTCGAAGCCGTGTTCCGCGGCGCCGGCTGGAACGTACT
>CALJQI010000113.1 GCA_937980285.1 uncultured Gammaproteobacteria bacterium
TGGTAGATCGTGCCGCCGAAGCTGTCGGCCCAGGATTCCGGGCTGCGCAGTGTCAACACGAATTTGGCGGAGGGGTAGGCCGCGTACAGTTCGCGGAAGAATCCGGCGGTCGGCCAGTCGACCGCGCTCGGGTAACCATCGTAAATCGATTGCCAGTCGGCGGCGCCTTTCAACGCGGCCGACCACAGCGGCACCTGCAGCGGCATATTGTGCAGCACCTCTTCCATGTGATGGCAGGGCCCGAGCTCCAATTGATTGATGGCGAGCTTGAGCGAATAAGTGCCGGTGCGACCGACACCCGTCCCGAGTAACTGCATGATCCTGCCCCTTTGTTATCGATTGATAGCCGGAAAGATTACAGAAACGCGGCCCGGTTGTCAGCGCCCGTCTGCTATCCTGCGCGAGCGCCTGGGTCCCGAGGTTCGTGATGAATCCCGGCCCGCGCGCTGTGATAGAATTTTCGCGTAGCAATTACCCGTGGGCTCCATGAACAAAGTTCCGTTGAACCGAAAACTGGCCGTCATCCTGCACGCTGACGTGGTCGGTTCGACCGCGCTGGTGCAGCAGAACGAGACGCTGGCACATCAACGGATGCAGGCCGCTTTTCACGATTTTTCGATGACGATCGCCAGTTTCGGCGGTAACACCCGCGAAATCCGCGGCGACGCGCTGGTCGCCGAGTTCGAGCGCGCGTCCGACGCGGTGGCCGCGGCCATCGCCTTCCAGTCCGCGGCGTCTGCTCCTGAATCGGTTCCGGAGGGCGATATCCAGCCGATACTTCGCATCGGCGTCAGCCTCGGTGAAGTGGTCATCGCCGATAACACGGTAACCGGAGCCGGCGTCGTGCTGGCGCAGCGCCTGGAGCAGCTGGCCGACCCCGGCGGCGTCGTGGTGCAGGGCTCGGTGGCCGAGACCGTTCCGGCCCGCATGCCGTTCGACTTCGACAGTCTCGGCGAGCAAACGCTGAAGGGTTTCGATTACCCGGTAAGGGCGTTCGCCGTACGGCTGCGCCCGGGGCAGGCATTGCCGATGCCCGAAGCGAGCGCGGCAACCGGGAGCAACGAACCGGAACGCCGCGAAGTTCCCGACAAACCGTCGATCGCCGTGCTGCCCTTCGCCAACATGAGCAACGACCCGGAACAGGAATACTTTGCCGACGGTATCGCCGAGGACATCATCACCGCGCTGTCGCAGATCAAGCAGTGGTTCGTCATCGCGCGCAATTCGAGCTTTGCCTACAAGGGGCGTCACGTCGACATTCGCGAAATCGCGCGCGATCTGGGGGTTCGCTACGTGCTGGAAGGCAGCGTACGCAAGAGCGGCAATCGGCTGCGCATCACCGGCCAGCTGATCGAGGCCGAAAGCGGCAGCCATCTGTGGGCCGACAGGTTCGACGGCGATCTCGAGGACGTGTTCGCGCTGCAGGACCGGATTACCGAAAGCGTCGTCGGCGCCATCGAACCCTCGCTGCGCCTGGCCGAAATCGCGCGTTCGAAGCGCAAGCCGCCCACCGACATCGGAGCGTACGATCTTTTTCTGCAGGCGCTGCCGCATCTCTATGCCATCCGCCCTGAACCGAACCTGCAGGCACTGGAGCTGCTGCACCAGGCCCTCGAGCTCGACCCAAACTATGCCCCGGCGCAGGCTTACCTGGCCTGGGGTTACGAGGAACGAGTAACTCGAGCCTGGGGTGCGTACGGCGAAGACGATGCCGCAACCGCCGTGGCGTTGGCGCGCCAGGCCATCGCCGCCGATCGCGACGACGCCATGGTGATGGTGCTGGCCGGTTTCACCCTGGTCATGGTTGCACGTGACTACGACCAGGGTCTCGAGGCAGTCAATCGTGCCCGGGAGATCAATCCGAATATTGCGTTTGTCTCCTTCCTGGTCGGCGCCGCTCTGGTTATCTCTGGCTATCCGGAAGAAGCGCTCGTTAACATCGAAGATGCGATTCGAGTCAGCCCGGGCGACCCTGGCGCGTTCTTTTTCCACACCTCCGCGGCAATGTCGCATCTCATGTGCGGTCGGCCCGCCGAAGCCTGGGAGGCGGCGAAACGATCCGCGCGCATCTATCCGGGCTGGGACACCACCTACCGTATCATGGCGCCCGCACTGGTTCAGCTGGGGCGCCTGGAGGAAGCGCGCGAGGCCGTCGCCAAGCTGCGCGAGCTGGCGCCCGACGTCAGCGTGTCGCGGCTGCGGGAACGCTGGCCGGTGCGCGACCAGGACAGCCTGAACATGATGCTCGACGGGTTGCGCGCCGCCGGACTACCAGAGTAGTCCAAACCGGCTAGTCACGCCGTATTATTGAATGAGGACAAAAACCATGTTTGAAAACTATCTGAAAATTCCAGTCGTTCTGGCGGGATTAATGCTGCTCGGCTTTTTGCTGCCTGCAACGGCAGGAGCACAATCCGACCCAGACAAACCCCAGATGGTCGACCTGTGGCAGCCAGGCGATAGCGGCCAGCGCATGCGCATCCGCGGGCGAGTCACGAGTATCGACGGCCGCCCGGTGCCCAACGTGGTGATCGGATTCCGTCACGCCGACAGCGAGGGGCTCGACTGGAGCTACCACATGGGTCTGGTGACCGCCAACGAAAAGGGTATCTACCAGTTCGGCTCGGTGATCCCGGGCAACAGTCATCGGCTGAGCCACGTTCATGTCACCGTCGATCATGACGGCTACCAGTACCTGGATACCGAGTTTTATTTCAAGGACGATCCGAAGGCCGACAGCGAACACCCGAACGCGATCTTCCTCGAGGCAGGGACCGTGGAAGGCGAAACCATGATGTACGGTCGCTTCGATATTACGCTGATTCCGCGCTGAATTCTGGCCCCGGGGGCCGGTCAAGCCGATTCGACAATCGTGTAATTTTGTGAAATAGATGAATTTCATCCTGGCCCGATCTCGGGGATACTGGGCATCATAAAAAACAACAACGAGTTCGAATGCCGGGGGAGACAGGAGCAACATCCAAGCGCGCGACGGTAAGGTGCCGTTTACTTTGCCAGCTGGCGTTTTGCTGCTTTGCGATCAGCGCGCCCTCGTTCGGCCAGGGCATGGCGTTCGTCTGCGAAAACAACGGGCTCACGCGCTCGGTCGAAATCGTGAGCGAGCCGGGATTCGCGTGTCGCGTCAAGTACACGAAATCTTCGGGCAGCTCTTACCCGTGGAGCGCGCGTAACGAAGGCAGCTACTGCGGCTCGAAGGCGCTTTCCCTGGTCGATAAGCTGAAATCCTGGGGCTGGAGCTGCGACTCCACCGAAGAGGTGCAGTCCATCCTGGTGGCGCATATCGAGCGCTACCATCGCCATATCAAGATC
>CALJQI010000114.1 GCA_937980285.1 uncultured Gammaproteobacteria bacterium
GCTGGCCTCGGCCTGCACCACGGTTTTCGGCCGCGACTCGTCGACAGTATCCGGCCAGCCGTCGTCAAAGGCCTCGTGCCGATGCGCCTCGAAGCGGCCGCCGCTATTGCTGGCCGCACCGCGCCCCTTGATGGCGCCGCGCTTGTTGATGCTCGTGTCAATCATATGAAATTCCGCCGACAGTATACTACGGCGCCTGCTTCAGGCTCGAAATCCAACCGTGAAGTCATTCCCGCGCAAGCGGGAATCTTGTGGGCATTTGGCTTGCAGCCGTTGTAGAAGCGATGCGTCGGATTTGTCATTGAGGGACAGTATACTTAAGGAATTTCTGCAAAACTCAAAATCCAGAGTCATTGCGAGCGGGGCCCGGCCCGTTAGCGAAGCGAACGCATTGGCTGAAGCGAAGCAATCTTTATGTTGAATTTCAAATACTTAAAGATTGCTTCGTCGCTGCGCTCCTTTATGCCCTGTGGGTATTTATGCCCAGTGGGTATCGAAATGACGAGTTTTGCAGAGATTCCTTAATTCGCTCGCGAGATTAGTATACTGTCCCTCCCTGGTCATGCATCGCCGGAATCGGAAAGTCGTCCATGCTGTTAATCGATACGCTCGCCGAAGAACAGATACTCAGCGCGATTCGTCGTGGTGAGTTCGACGACCTTCCGGGCGCGGGCCAGCCGCTGATCCTGGAAGACGATAGCGGCATTCCGGAAGAGTTACGCATGGCTTACCGTCTGCTGAGAAACGCGGGCTGCCTGCCGCCAGAACTGACTCTGAGAGATGAAATACAGCAACTGGAAGGCCTGCTCCACCAGGTTGAAATGGGCGCCGAGGAACAATCCATGAGGCGGCGGCTGTGCTTTTTGAAGGCCAGGCTCGCGTTGTGCGGACACGACGGCAACCTGTTGCCGCGAGAGCGCGATTATCGCGAAAAACTGATTGCCAGGATAGCCCGCGATGACAATCCGGATACCCGTGCCTGCAAAGCGGAAGCTGCGCCGGCCGATACCGCCTGAGTCTGCTGTGGTAATTGATTCCGAAATGCGGGACCGGCTCGCGCAGGCGCGCAAACTGCTACAAGGCTGTCGCCGGGTGGCGGCCTTTTCGGGCGCAGGATTAAGCGCCGAATCGGGGCTTGCAACCTTTCGCGATCCCGATCGCGATGCGCTGTGGTCGCGTTTCAACCCGACCGAGCTGGCCTCGGTCGCGGGTTTCGAGCAAAATCCGCAACGAGTCATCGACTGGTATAACTGGCGCAGGCGCAGGTATGCGGGCGTGGAGCCCAACCCGGCACACCGGGCGTTGGCGTCGCAGCGGCGCATGATACAGATCACGCAGAATGTCGATAACCTGCTGGAACAGGCCGGCGTGGCTCCGCAGCAGGTTTACCACCTGCACGGCAGTATACTGTACGACCGTTGCCATAATCCCGACTGTGAACAGCGCGAACTAATCGACCCCGCCAGAACGCAGGCGCTGAGGGACTGCCCGCTATGCGGCGACCGCATGCGCCCGGCGGTGGTCTGGTTCGGCGAAAACCTGCCAGAAGCGACCTGGATGCGCGCGCAGGAATTGTGCATGGCGCTGGATTGCCTGCTGGTGATCGGCACCAGTGCGACGGTATACCCGGCCGCGGGGCTGATTACGCTGGCCAGGCGCCATGGTAGCCGGGTGATCGTGGTCGATCCCAACCCGGGTGCGGCAGGAGACCTGGCCGACGTCTATCTGTCGGGGTCTGCCGCCGAAATAATGCCGCCGCTGCTCGACGGTTTCGATCTCGCTTCCGGTACCTGGTAGTGATGGTTTTCCAGTATCATGGCGGCATTCTTTTTATCATCGCGGCAAGCGTTGCCGAAGCAGTAAACCAGGGAATTGAATTATGGCCGGAATCGGGCCGGTAACGACCAACCGAAACGACTTGCTCAGACGCGCCGGCGCGCGCCCGGGGATTAGCGATCCGAAAAACGAGCTCGAGATATTCTGCAGCCTGTGCGTCGGGCGGGTTTATTACCGCGAGCAAAACCAGAGCCTGTATTTCGTCGATTCGCCGGCCTTATCGGTCAGCGAAATCATCCGCCAGGTTTTCAGCGGGCTGGGCCAGGTGCCGCGCTTTCGCCAGCTTTACATGGATGAGCACAACCTGCTGCGCGCGGCGCTGTGTATTCAGTTGACCGCGGCGCAGCGCAAGGCCCTGTTCGCCGCTTTTGTCCTGTCAGGCATCAACATTACCCGCTCGGGTAAAGTCTGAAATTCCGCGGCTAGCGGGATTCGAAGGAATATCCAAACAGTATGATTGACCGCCACAGCCAGGGGCCGCAACATAGCGGACTTGTGAACCAGTAAAGCAGCCTGCCCATGCGACCAGCCCACATCACCGCGGTTATAGAACAGGAGTTTTCCAGCACCCAGAAGGGTTATCACACGCCGGTGATGCTGTGGGGCCCGCCGGGCGTGGGCAAGTCCCAAATCGTGGCCCAGGTAGCGGAAAACCATGACGTCGCCATCGTCGATATTCGCCTGTCGCAAATGGAGCCCAGCGACCTGCGCGGCATTCCGTTCAAGAACGAGCAAAAGGTCGAGTGGGCGATCCCGGCGATGTTGCCCGACGTGGCCGTTCATGGCGAGGCCGGCATCCTGTTTATCGATGAAATCACCTCGGCGCCGCCGAGCGTTTCGGCGGCCGCCTATCAGCTGATTCTCGATCGCCGTCTCGGCGAGTACCGCGTCCCCGGGCACTGGGCGATCGTCGCCGCCGGCAACCGCCAGGGGGACCGCGGCGTAACCTATAGCATGCCGGCGCCGCTGGCGAACCGGTTTTCGCATTACGAGGTCGACGTCAATCTCGACGACTGGGCGGCCTGGGCCTATCACCACGATATCGACGAGCGCGTGATCGGCTTCCTGCGTTTTCGGCCGGACCTGCTGTTCGACTTCAATCCCGAACACAACCCGGTGGCGTTTCCGTCTCCGCGCTCCTGGGAATTCGCCCATCGCGCGCTGCACAAGTTCGGCGACCAGCCCGAGTTGTTGCCCGGTGGGCTCGAAGCCTGCGTCGGCAAGGCCGCCGGGGTAGAGCTGTTCGCCTTTATTCAGAGCCTCGAAAACCTGCCCGACATCGACGCCATCGCGCGCGGCGAGTCGAAGGAATCCCCCGACGAAATCGACCTGCAGTATGCCGTTGCCTCGGCGCTGGTGACGCGCGCGATTCGCTCCGGCAACGATGTCGCCATACTGGGCAATATTCTCGAATACGCCAATGTGTTCAAGCAGCGCGAAATGGGGGTCATGCTGGTGTCTGACCTGCATCGAGCGGTTGGCGCGGAACTGTTCGCGGTGCCGCAGTTTGCCGGCTGGGCGCAAAAGATCGGCGATATCCTGGTTTACTGAGCCGTGGACGCGACCACCAAAATGGCCGCCGCGCGTACGCGCCTGATCCTCGACAAGCCTTTCCTCGGTGCGCTGGCGCTGCGCCTGCCGCTGCTCGAAGCAGAAGGCGACTGGTGCCAGTCGACCTGGAGCAACGGCAAGTCGCTTTACTACAGTCGCACCTATATCGATGGCCTCGATGTCGAACAGACGCAGTTTGCGCTGTCGCGCGAAGCCCTGCATTGCGCGTTACTGCATTTTTATCGTCGCGGCCACCGCGTACAGCGCCTGTGGGACAGCGCCTGCGATTTCGCGGTCAACCCGTTGCTGATCGACGATGGCCTCAAGCCAACACCGGACACGGTGTTCATGCCCGATTTCAAAGGCATGACCGCCGAGGAAATCTACCCGCTGTTGCAGGATAACGAACTGCAGCAGGATCCATCGGGGGGCGAGGACAGCGAGCAGGATTCCGCTTCGCGGCAGGCCGAGCGGAATCTCGACCAGGGTGAAAAGGAAAGGCTGGCCGCGCAGTGGCGGCAACGCCTGGCCTCGGCCGCGCAACAGGCGCTGCAGGCGGGCAAGCTCAGCGCGGAAATGGCGCGCGTGGTCGACTTTTTCCTGCAACCGAAGTTGCCCTGGCGCAGCCTGCTGGCGCAGCATCTGACGGCGACCGCGCGCAACGATTACAGCTATACGCGTCCCTCCAGCCGGCGCGGAGATCCGGCCGTGTTCCCTGGCCTGCGCAGCGAGGAAGTCGACCTGGTGGTTGCGGTCGATACCAGCGGCTCGATTCGCGAGGCCGAAATTGCCCAGTTTTTTTCCGAGATAAACGCGATCAAGGGGCAGCTTCGCGCCCGTATCGCGCTGCTTTGCTGCGATGCCGAAATCGGCGAGGGTTTTCCGGTGATGTTCGAGGCCTGGGATGATTTCCGTTTCGAACCGAATATGAAAGGCGGCGGCGGAACCGATTTTCGCCCGGTATTCGATTGGGTCGAACGGCAGGATATCAAACCCGATACGCTGGTTTATTTTACCGACGCCTGCGGCGATTTCCCGCAACAGGAACCCGGTTACCCGACCGTATGGCTGGTCAAGGGCAAGCAGGCGGTTCCCTTCGGCGCCCGCATCCAGCTGAACGACTGAAAATGGCGGCAAACCAGGAACTCAGTCCCGAGGACGAGCTGCGACTCAACGTTATGCTGGCGCAAGAACCGCAGGCGCTGCGCATCGACGAGTCCAGGATGACCGTTTTCGCGCTCACCGATAAGGGCGAAGCCCGGGTCGATCTCAGCCCGAACTGCAACGACACGGCATATCTGCGCCGGGTCAAGGCCATGCTGTCTGCGCATGTCACCGGGTCCCCGGGCGGCTACCCGGTCTATCTCGAACGCTGGACCCGAATGGGGCAGACTCGCGACACCAATCTGCAGCAATTGCTGTTGCTGGGCGAGAGCGAAGCTATTGTAGCGGTGGCGCATGCATCGGGGTTGACCGAAGATCTTGCCCGGCGCGCCTGGTGGGCCATGCCCGATGCCGCCAACGCGCGCGTCATGCTCAACA
>CALJQI010000115.1 GCA_937980285.1 uncultured Gammaproteobacteria bacterium
GGCCAGGATCACGTCGACGTCGACTTCGCCGAACATCGGCAATTTCCACATGTACCAGTAGTTGTCCATCGCGTTTTCCGGCTCGGTATGCTCGATACCGGGGTTCCAGCCCTGGGCGACGATGTATTCAACCTGGCTGCGCATCTGTTCACTGCTCATCGGCGGCAGGTAGGAAAAGGTTTCAAACTTGCGGCTCGCCGGATCTCGCAGGCTGGAGGGGTAGTCCTGTATTTCACTCATATCGGTATCCTGTTCTGTTAGCGGTGGGCGACGTCGAGCTTGTCGACAGTGTCGAATTCGAATTTGATTTCCTTCCAGGTCTCCATTGCGGTGCGCAGTTCGGGGCTGGACCTGGCGGCTTCGCTGAGTATCTCCTTGCCTTCGCGTTCGAGTTCGCGTCCGCTGTTGCGCGCGGCAACGCAGGCTTCCAGCGCGACACGATTGGCGGCAGCACCGGCGGCATTACCCCAGGGATGGCCGAGCGTACCACCGCCGAACTGCAGCACGGCGTCGTCGCCGAAAATACTCACCAGTGCCGGCATGTGCCAGACGTGAATGCCGCCCGACGCAACCGCGAATACACCCGGCATGTGGCCCCAGTCCTGGTCGAAGAAGATACCGCGGCTACGGTCTTCCTTGATGAAAGACTCGCGCAGCAAATCAATCCAGCCGAGCGTCGCCTCGCGATCGCCTTCGAGCTTGCCGACCACCGTACCGGTGTGCAGGTGATCGCCGCCCGACAGGCGCAGGATCTTTACCAGCACGCGAAAATGAATGCCGTGATGCGGGTTACGATCGAACACCGCGTGCATGGCGCGGTGAATGTGCAGCAGCATGCCGTTTTCCTGGCACCACTGGGCGAGACCGGTGTTGGCGCAGAAACCTCCCGTGATGTAGTCGTGCATGATGATCGGCGCACCCAGTTGTTTGGCATACTCGGCGCGTTTGAACATTTCCTGCGGCGTCGGCGCGGTTACGTTGAGGTAGTGCCCCTTGCGTTCGCCGGTCTCCTGCTCCGCCTTGTGGATTGCCTCCATGACGAAGTCGAAGCGGTGATTCCAGCGCATAAAGGGTTGTGAATTGACGTTTTCATCGTCCTTGGTGAAATCCAGACCACCGCGCAGGCACTCGTAGACCGCGCGACCGTAATTCTTTGCCGACAGCCCCAGCTTGGGCTTGATGGTGCAGCCGAGCAGTGGCCGACCATATTTGTTCATCTTGTCGCGTTCAACCTGGATGCCGTTGGGCGGACCGTTACAGGTCATCACGTAGGCGATTGGAAAGCGCACATCTTCGAGGCGCAGCGCACGCAACGCCTTGAAACCGAAGACGTTGCCGACCAGCGAGGTAAACACATTGACCACCGAGCCTTCCTCGAACAGATCGATCGGGTAGGCGATAAACGCGTAAAAACAGGTATCGTCGCCGGGTACGTCCTCGATCGAGTAAGCCCGGCCCTTGTAATGATCCAGGTCAGTCAACAGGTCGGTCCACACCGTGGTCCAGGTGCCGGTCGAAGACTCGGCGGCGACCGCGGCGGCGGCTTCCTCGCGCGGTACCCCGGGTTGCGGCGTGATCTTGAAACAGGCCAGCAAATCGGTGGCAGTCGGCTCGTAGTCCGGCATCCAGTAGGTTTCGCGGTAATCTTTAACACCCGCGTCGTAGGTTTTTCTGCAACTCATAATCAAGTCTCCAAATAAAAATCAGGCAGCCGACTGGCTGTTGCTCAGCTGCGGATCGAGGGCGCCGCTGGCGTAGCGCTGCGCCATCTGCGCGAGGCTGATGGTCTTGATGCGGCTAGCCTTGCCGGCAGTGTTGAACTGTTCGAAGCGATCACGGCACAACGCCTGCATTTCTGCGAGGGCCGCGCTGAGAAACTTGCGCGGATCGAACTGGGCCTTATCCTGTGCGCCGATGCGTCGAAAAGCGCCCGTCATCGCCAGCCGGCAATCGGTATCGATATTGACCTTGCGCACGCCGTAGCGAATGCCACGCACTATTTCTTCGATCGGAACCCCGTAGGTTTGTGGCATTTCACCGCCGAACTCGTTGAAGATATCCTGCAGCGCCTGCGGCACCGATGAAGATCCATGCATGACCAGGTGCAATTCTGGTAGACGCTGGTTGATTTCCTGGACGACGTTCATCGCCAGGATGTCGCCATCGGGCTTGCGGCTGAATTTATAGGCTCCGTGCGAGGTGCCCATGGCGATGGCGAGTGCGTCCACGCGGCTGCCCGTGACGAAATCAAGCGCCTGCACGGGATCGGTCAGCAGCTGCTCCCGGCTCAGGCTGCCCTCGAAGCCGTGACCGTCTTCTTTTTCACCCTCACCGGTTTCCAGCGAACCCAGGCAACCCAGCTCACCCTCGACCGAGACACCGATGTCATGCGCAATGCGCGTGACCTCGCTACTGATTTCGAGGTTGTACTGGTAACTTGCGGGCGTCGTGGCATCGGCCTCGAGCGAACCATCCATCATTACCGAGGTGAATCCCGCCTGCATTGCAGATACGCAGGTGGCACGATTATTACCATGATCCTGGTGCAGGCAGATGGGAATATGTGGAAACATCTCCTCGGCCGCCTCGACCATCTTGCGCAGCATGATATCCCCTGCGTAGGAGCGCGCACCGCGACTGGCCTGCAGAATAACCGGCGCATCGACTTCGCTAGCGGCATTCATGATCGCCAACACCTGTTCCATGTTATTGATATTGAAGGCCGGCACGCCGTAGTCGTATTCGGCGGCATCGTCGAGTAACTGCCTCAGGGTAATTCGTGCCATGCTAAAA
>CALJQI010000116.1 GCA_937980285.1 uncultured Gammaproteobacteria bacterium
GCCCGGCATGCTGCCGGTGGAGGCGGTCATCGGCAGTCTTGCCGAATGCGTCGAATCGGCGGTCAGTGGCGAAGTCAGGCTGGATCAGTGGGCGTTGGCGTGAGTAGCGCCGTCACCAGTATCCAGGCCGGGGTATTGATCCCGGGTAACGCCCACGGCAAGGCGCTGGTGCTCGACGATACGCTCAGCTTCTGGGGGGGCTTCGATCCAGCGACAGGTGGAATCATCGATGTGCACCACCCGCAATTCGGGCAGCGGGTTGGCGCCCGCGTTTTATTCATACCCGAGAGCCGCGGCTCGGCGGGCACGCCCGGCGGTATCGCCGAAACCCTGCGTAACGGCACCGGTCCGGCCGCTTTCGTGCTCGGCGAGCGCGACGTCAACATCGGTGTCGGCGCGCTGGTGGCCAACCGGCTATACGACATGGATGTTCCTGTACTGGTGGTTACACTCGAACAAATGGCGCAGTTTCACAGCGGTGATACGATCGAGATCGATCAGCGTGGGCAGATATCGGTTAAACGCTAAAACGGGCTGCTTACGAGCGGCTATCCATGGCTTTCAGAATCATCGCCTGGTCGATTTCACCGACGATGACATCTTCATCGTTGACCACCGCCAGCGGCCCCTGGGTCGCGATTGCGATATCGATCAATGAATCGAGCTTGGCGCTTTCCCTGACGCGGGTCGAGCCGTTGGCGCGGGTCGCCTCCGATGCCGCGCGCATGATTTTGCCGACGCTGAGCACCTTGTAGCGGGGAACGTCCTCGGTAAATTCGCGCACGTAATCGTCGACCGGGCTGGCGACGATTTCCTCGGGCGTGCCGATTTGCACGACCTCGCCGTCCTTCATGATCGCGATGTGGTCGCCCATCTTGATCGCCTCGAGGAAATCATGGGTGATAAAGATCATGGTCTTTTGTACTTCCGATTGAATCTTGATCAACTCATCCTGCATTTCACGTCGAATCAGTGGGTCGAGGGCGCTGAACGGTTCGTCGAAGATCAGGATTTCGGGATCCACCGCCATCGCCCGCGCGAGGCCGACGCGCTGCTGCATGCCGCCGGACAGTTCGCGCGGGTAGTGGTCGGCCCAGCCGTGCAGGCCGACCTTCTCCAACACCTCCATCGCTTTCGCCTTGCGCTGCTTTTTATCCATGCCGCGGATTTCGAGGCCGAAGGATATATTGTCGATCACCTTGCGGTGCGGAAACAGGCCGAAATGCTGGAACACCATGCTCATGCGAAAACGGCGCAATTCCGTCAACTTGCTGTCGCCGTATTCCATGATGTCCTCGCCATCGATGATCATTTGACCGGCGGTCGGGTCGATCAGCCGCGAAATGCAGCGCACCAGCGTCGATTTACCGCTGCCCGACAAACCCATGACGACGAAGGTTTCACCTTTGTTGATTTCGAAGGAAACGTCTTTCACACCGATGACGTGGCCGGTTTGCTGCTGCACTTCGGCGCGCGATAGCGAGAGATCGAGGTTTTCCAGTGTTCGTTTGGGATAGGTGCCGAATATCTTCCAGATGTTTTTACAGATAATCTTGGGCGTTTCAGACATGTTGTACTCGTTATTCGTCTTGTCTGCCGGCTATCTTAGCTTGAACCCGCCGAGGGTGTAAACCGGGCCTTGCTTGCAGGTGGTTGGCAACGACGATAAGCTAGGCTGATTCGCTTTTTGGAGGGGGCTTTATGAGTGCGGTGATCGACCATCAGGCGCAATCGAGCTGGCTTGCGAGCCTGTGGCATGAACGCCGCGGCTGGTTGATCAGCAGCGGGTTGCTAATCGTTTCCCTGGTGGTGTGGAAAATTCACGGTGCCGAGACCATATTTCCCGAAAGCTGGATCGAATCCTTCCCGTTCGCGCAAAAGGTCGACGAATTCGACGCCTGGATGAGGCCCTTCGTGCAGCCGACCACGCGCGCCATCGCCGCCGGCGTGGTCTGGTTTTACGAGCTGTTGGTCGATTTCCTGACCTTCACCCAATGGCAGGTCGTTTTCGTCATCCTGGTGCTGCCGGCCTTCGCCTACGGCGGACTGAGGCTCGGCCTGCTCGGTATGGTCGCGGTCGGCTCCTGGCTGGTGCTCGATTTCTGGGACGAATCGATGGAAACCCTGAGCCTGATGAGTATTTCGATTCTGATTTCAATCGTCATCGGCGTACTGCTGGGAATCTGGGCCTCGCAAAGCGACCGCTTCGAGGCGATCATCAAGCCGATACTCGATACCATGCAGACCCTGCCGGCCTTCGTTTACCTGATTCCGGCGTTTTACCTGTTCGGCATCGGCCCGCCGGGCGCTATTCTGGCCACCGTTATTTACGCGCTGCCGCCGGTGGTCCGACTGACTAACCTGGGTATTCGCCAGGTACCGGCCGGCATCGACGAGGCGGCAACCTCGTTCGGCGCTACCCGCGCCCAGTCGCTGATCAAGGTCAAGATTCCGCTGGCGATGCCGTCGATCAAGCTCGGCGTCAACCAGACGGTGATGATGGCGCTGGCGCTGGTGGTGCTGGCGACATTCATCGGCTCGCCGGGACTGGGCGATATCGTTTACCAGGGACTGACCCGGCTCAACGTCGGCAAGGCGCTGGAAGGGGGGCTGGCAATTGTCCTGATGGCCATCATACTCGACCGTGTCACCTACGCGATGGGGCACAGCGAACACGTCAGCGCGAGTCAGCATGACCATGTATTCCGCCTGTTTCCGCAAGGTCTCGAAAACGTCAAACCGATTCTGTATATCGAATACGGCATCGACTGGATCTGGCGCAAGATCGGCGCGCTCGGTAATTTTGTCGCGCTGATTGTCACTTCCGCGGTTTGCAAGGTAGTGGCGCTGTGGAATTCGGATAACGCGGACAAGCTGCGCGAAATCATGCTGGCGCGCAGTTTCCTGATCGCGAGCCTGGTTTTGATCGCCGTCCTGATGCTGCTGGAGTCATATACCGACCTTTACGGCAAATTTCCGCGGGACTGGGAGTACAGCTTTCGCACCCCGGTCAATCAGTACATGGATGAACTGGTCACCGACGAACTGTTTTACTCGATTACCCAGGGAATCAAGGAAGCGCTGTGGTTTGGCATGATCAACCCATTAAACACCTTCTTCAAGGGTTTGCCGTGGTGGTATACCTGCCTGATTTTTGTCGCCGGCGCCTTTCTCTTCAGCGGCCGCGGACTGGCGATTGTGGCCCTGCTGGGTTTGCTGTTCATCGGCGCCACCGACCTGTGGCTGTTCGGCATGATCACGCTGTCGACCGTGCTGGTATCGGTTTTCATCTGTTTCGTCATCGGCGTGCCGCTGGGGGTATTGTCCGCCTACAGCAAAACCACCGACACAATCGTCAAGCCCATACTCGATACCATGCAGACCATGCCGGTGTTCGTTTACCTGGTGCCGGTGGTCATGCTGTTCCAGGGCGGGCAGGTTTCCGCGGTAATCGCCACGGTGGTGTACGCGCTGCCGCCGATCGTGCGCTGTACCACGCTCGGTATTCGCGAATTGCCGGAGCAGATCAACGAGGTTTCCTCGTCCTTCGGCGCGTCGATTGCGCAAACCCTGATCAAGGTTAAAATCCCGATGGCGATACCGGCGGTCATGCTCGGCATCAACCAGGGCATCATGATGGCGCTGGCGATGGAAGTGGTGACACCGCTGATCGGCGGCAAGGGCCTCGGCCTGATCGTGTTCGACGGCATGAACCGCGCCAGTATAGGCCTGTCCCTGCAGGCCGGCGTCGGAATCGTGCTGCTGGCGATCATTCTCGATCGCATGTCGCAGGCATGGACCAAAACCCAGCGCGAAGCCATGGGATTAAACTGAATTTGAGCGCCTTGCGCGGACTCGACAAGGGCCAGGCCAGGCAGTATTATCAGTTCGTTCACCAGCTACGACTGGCGAAAAATTATAATGAAATCCCGTAGAGAGGAGATTTAAAAATGTTGTTAAGAATTAAAGCGATACTGGCGTCGGCCGTTCTGGCCCTGGGTTTTGCCGCGGTGCCGTCGGTTGAAGCGGCCAAGCGCCTGACCGTGCCCGATCCGGACTGGACCGGCGGCGTGGTTACCTGCCGCACCATTCAATATGTGCTGGAAAATGAGCTCGGTTACAAGGTCAAAACCGTGGCCATCCCCGGCGGTCCCGGCGTCTGGGAAGGGATACGCGCAGGGGACCTGTTTTACAACTGCGAGACCTGGCCTTCGTACAATCCTTCGAAGGAAAAATACCTCAGTGAATACGGTGGCGATGGTTCGCTGGTTCACCTCGGAGATAGCGGTATCATCGGCGAAACCGCCTACTGGGTGCCGCGTTACGTGGTCGAGGGCGACGCTTCGCGCGGCATTCCCCCGTCGGCGCCGGACCTGAATGCTTTCACCGATCTGAACAAGTACAAGCACATGTTCAAAAGCCTGGAATCCGGTGATCGCGGTAACCTGATCGGTTGCCCGGTGGCGGCATGGCTGTGTGAAGACCAGGAACGACTGGACAGGATCGGGGTCGATTTTTACGCGCAGGCGCTCGGTTCCGAAACCGCGCACTGGGCCGAGATGCTGGCCAAGTACAAGCGTGGCGAACCTTTCATCGCCTACGCCTGGGCGCCGCACTGGATACACGCCGCGCTGGACCTGGTTGAGGTCAAGCTGCCCGAGAACGAAGCCTGGGCGGATGACGTCACTTTCAAATACGCCAATCCCGAGCTGGTGAAGGAGCATCCCGAAGTGGTAGCGGTGATCAAAAAGCATCGCCTGACCAATGAACAGCAGGCGGGCATGATTTACGAAATCGACGTCAAGAAACGCGATGTCGATGATGTGGTAGAGGAATGGATGGAAGCCAACGAAGCCATTTGGCGCAAGTGGCTGCCATAGGCCGCAGAAAGATTAAAAAGGCTCCGCAAGGAGCCTTTTTTTTGAGCGCGTAAAGCGCCACGACATGTGCGCAAATAACGTATTGATCCTGATGTCCGACGAGCACACGCGCTCGGTGATGGGCGCCTATGGTAACGCGCTGGCGCAGACCCCGGCGCTAGATCGGCTTGCCGCAAGCGGCGTGCGCTTCGACAATGCCTACACGCCTTCGCCGATCTGCATCCCGGCGCGCGCCAGTTTCGCCACCGGCACCCAGGTGTTCGAGCATCGATGCTGGTCCTCGGCCGAACCTTATTACGGCCAGCAGGAAAGCTGGATGCAGCGGCTGCGCGCGCAGGGGCACCGGGTCGTCGCCATCGGCAAGCAGCACTACCGGTCGACAAAGGACGATACCGGCTTTAGCGAACAGATACTTCCGATGTATCTGGCCAACGATGGCAAGGGCTGGCCGCAGGGCCTGCAGCGCAAACCGATGGCCGAATTTCCCGATGCCGAGGAAATGGCCAGGCTGATCGGTCCAGGAGAAACCAGCTATACGCAATACGATCGTGATATCACGGCCGCGGCGGTCGAGTGGCTGCAGAATCGGTCCGCTGGGGCTGGCAAGCCATGGGTGTTATTCGTTTCCTTTATCTGCCCGCATTTTCCATTGTCGGCACCGCAACAGTTTTTCGATCTGTATCGTGATGTTGAATTACCCGCGCCATACGATCGCGACGCATCGGAGCGCTTGCGTCACCCGGTCATCGATCAGATGCGCGAGTTCTGGGATTACGCCGATTATTTCAACCCAGTATCCGAGATCGAGGGTTTACGCAACTATTACGGCCTGTGCAGTTTTCTCGACGATAATATCCGCCAGGTGCTGGACGCGCTGCAGAACACGGGTTTGGCGGACAGCACCACGACGATTTACACCAGCGATCACGGCGATATGATCGGCAACCACGGTATCTGGGGCAAGTCGTACATGTACGAGGACTCGGTCGGCATACCAATGACGCTGACTGGGCCCGGTATCGGCCCGGGCGACAACGCCACGCCGGTATCGCTGACCGACCTGGCGGCGACGATCGAATGGGCGGTTGGTGGCGAAAACGAGAATCCGGCGGCAGCCTGGCAAGGCAGGGCGTTGCAGGATTTCGTCGATCATCCCGATCCGGAGCGACCAGTATTGAGCGAGTATCACGACGGCGGCAGTCCCTGCGGTTTTTACATGTTGCGCCAGGGGCCGTGGAAGTACGTTTACTTTGCCGAGGGCAACCCGGCGCTATTGTTCAACATGGATGAAGATCCGCGCGAACTGCGCAACCTGGCTGACGATAGCGGCCATGCGGAGATCGCCGGCGCGATGAAACAGCGGCTGCTGCGCATACTCGATCCCGAGGCTGTCAACCGACAGGCTTTTGCCGACCAGCAAAGGAAAATCGAAGCGCTC
>CALJQI010000117.1 GCA_937980285.1 uncultured Gammaproteobacteria bacterium
GCACTGGCGCCGGTGACGCCCGGCGAGGGCAGATCGAGCAACTCTATATCCGGGCATTCATCTGCAATCTGGGTCAGTTCGTCGAGCATCGCGGCAGCGCTATCGAACCCCTTCGGGATCGACGATTCGAGGTCTTCGGGCGATTGCCGCGAATGCAGCAGCCAGGCGAGCGCGCTATGCATCGGCTGCCCCTTGCTGCGGCCGTCTCCGGCGTCGCCCCAGGCCAGGTAAACCGCGGATTTGGCCCGCGTCAGGGCCACGTAAAGCAGGCGCAGGTCCTCGGCCAGCCGTTCCTTTTCGGCGATGTATCCGTGCTCCGTGAAGCGCTCGGAGCCGAGGTCGATAAAGGCGCGATGCTGGTGGTCGTGAAAACGCAGAATCGAGGCCGATTTGGACACCAGCTTGCAGCGCCACAGGAAAGGCAGGAAGACCACCGGGTACTCCAGGCCCTTGCTTTTATGCACGGTGATGATCTTGACCAGCTCGGCGTCGCTTTCCAGCCGCAGCTCGGCTTCCTCGCCGGCGTCGCCCGCCATCTGTGCCTGCAGCCAGCTCATCAGCGCATCGACGCCTGGACTCTGGCGCGATTGCTGCTGCATGAGCTCGCCGAGGTGCAGCAGATTGGTCAGCCGCCGATCGGCGTCGTCCTGCCTCGACAGGGCCTGTCCGAGATCGAGCGCCTCGAGCATTTGCTGAAACATGACGATGAAACCGAAGCTGTTCCAGCAAAGATGCAGCGCCTGCAAGCGATCGATCCATTGCTGCCAGCGCTCTTCGTCGTCGAAGTACTCGGCCAGTTCGACATAGTCGAGATTGAACAGGCCGCTGGCGAGTGCGCGCCGCAGGCAGCGTTCGTCGTTCGCATGGGCAATGCCCTCGAGCAGCTGCAACAGCCCCTGCGCTTCGTCGCTGGAAAAAACCTTGTCACGACCGATCGAAACCGATTCTATGCCCGCCGCGCTCAGGCTGTTGCGAACCTGCTCGCCTTCGCGGTTTTCCCTTACCAGTACCGCGATATCGCCGCTTTTCAGCGGCCGACCCGCGATCGTCGCCCCGCTTTCCGGGTCGAGCAGACGGGAGATCTCGCCGACCAGGGCCTGGTCGATCGAAGCCTGGGTCATGCCGACATTCCGGGTTTTGCCGTTATCCTGCAGCGGAAGCCTCCAGATCGTCATCGACGGTTCGACCCGGCCGGCGATCGACAAGGTTGCGTCGTCGTTGATTTCGGCAGCGACGGCGGCGCTGAATTCGATCGCCTGGCTGTAGATGAAGGGATCGCCGCGTCGCGTGAAAACATGGTTGACCGCGTTGACCAGGCCGGCCTGTGAGCGCCAGTTGGTTTGCAGCGAGAAAACACGCAGCCCGGGGTCTTGCCTGGCCTCGATATAGGTGAAGATATCGCCGCCGCGAAAGCCGTAAATCGCCTGCTTGGGATCGCCGATCAGCGTCAGGCTGAGGTCCTGCTGCTGGAAATAAAGACGCTGAAAGATTTCGAACTGCACCTGGTCGGTATCCTGGAACTCGTCGATCATCGCCACTGGGAATCGCGATCGCAGGCGTTGCGCCAGTCGCTCGCCGACCCTGTGCCGCAGGGCCGCCAGCAGCAGGTCGAGCTGATCCTGGTATGCGAGCTGGGCGGCGTTTTGTTTCTCGGCTGCTACCCGCAGGCTCGCGTATTCATGCGCTTCGCACAGGGCGCGCGCCTTCAAATCTCGCAAAACCGAATCCCGTTCTTCGTCCGCGAGGTCGATGTCGGCATACTGCCGCAGCAACTGCGAGAGACTGTGCTCGACATCGGGCAAGATGCGATCCTGCCGATGCTGGCGCAATTGCCGATGCCAGAGCGCAAGTTGACGCAGGCCGGGGACCGCCTGATTGAGCAACGTCCAGGCCCGGCTCGACAGCGGATAGGTATTGAGCCGCCACCAGTCCTTCAGCGCCAGCTCCCAAAAATGATCGTCGTTGCTGACGATTTCCGATTCGAACTGGCGGTTGCTGAGCAGGGCGTGATCCTGCAGTGCGGCGTGGCAAAATCCGTGAATCGTCGAAATCATGGCTTCATCCATGCTGCGCAGCGCGTACTGAATCAGGCGCTCGTTTCGCTGTTGCTGCTCGGCTGCGCTGGCAAGATGCCATTGCAGCAGCAATCGAAGGAACTCGTCGTCGGGACAAACCCGGGTATCGAGCGTTTTCAGCGCCTGGTACAGGCGCGCCTGAATGCGTTGATGCAATTCGTCGGTGGCGGCGTTGGTAAAACTGACCACCAGGATTTCAGATGGCTGGCGCCCGTCGAGAATATGGCGCAAGTACAGGTTTGCGATGGTGTAGGTTTTACCGGTGCCGGCACTGGCCTCGATCAGGCTGACGCCTTCGAGATCGAAGTCGAGACAGGCGCGGGCGTCGAGCACGGTTACCTGGTTCACAGGACTTCACCCTGTTCGAGCAGTTGCGCGTACAGCCGCTGTGCATAGTGATCGAAATCCGTGCTGTCGAAGGGTAGATTGTGCCCGGCGCGCAATACGAGCTGGATGTACGGATCCTTGCTGTCGCCGCCGACGCTCCATTCGGAATGCCAGCCGCGCGAGACCCTGGTCAGGGCTTTACCCTTGTCCGGTTCACTGGCCCAGGTAAAACTCGAGTCCGGGAAAACCGCAAGCGGGCGGCAGATGCCGGCCTGGTAAAGCTGGCTATATTGTTGAAGCTGGGCGCGCGCAGCGCCCGCCTCCAGCGGCGGCAGGCGCCAACTTTTGTCCTTGCTCAACAGCAGACTGCATTCGTTATCAGGCAGGCGCTGCTCGGCGCACACAACCAGGTGGTCGATCCATAGCGCCAGCAACTGGCGGCCCTTGAAGCTGCCGCCGTGATAAGCCATCAGGCCCTTGCCGGGATAGTAGTTCGACACCGAACCGGCCAGTCGGTTGAAATCGTCGAGCACGACTTCGCAGGCGAGAATTTTTACCGGCAGCGCGCGGTACTCCGCCAGCGCTTCGAACCAGTCGGACTGCTGTTGCCGGATCGTCTCCACCTGCGCCGCAGCGGCGTGCCCGTGGGCCAGCAATCCCTGCGCCAGCAAACGCTGCTCGCCGTCCTCGCGATCGGCCAGCGTATCGCTGGCGAGCTGTTGTTTCAGCCGCCACTGATCGAGATAGGACAGGTCGAAGGTTTCGTCGTCGGCGGGAAGTTCGTCTTCGCCGAGATATATACCGAGGCGCTGGCGAAAAAAGTACTGAATCGGGTTGGCGACAAAGCGCCGCAGCTGCGCCAGGTCGATCACCGAATCGGCCTCGGGCGTCGAACACAGCGTTTGTTGCGGCCAGGGTTTGTCGGCGCCAGCAGCAGGCTGCGCCAGCTGTTTCGCGACATCGCACCAGTATTGTTGGTAACTGAACTCGTTGCCGCCGTAGTTGGCGCCGGAAAAAACCTGCATCGGGTGAAAGCGCGTCAATTGCAGGCTGAACTTGCGCGCATCGCCGGCGGCCTGAAAATGCGTATCGATGAAATCCAGCAGCTCCTGTAAAAGAACCGACGGTTGCTGATCGCTATTGTCCCTGAGGCTGCGGCCGGTATAACTGATATAGAGTCGCTTGCGCGCGCACAGCAGGGTTTCGAGCATAAGGTAACGATCCTCGCTGCGATTGCTGGGGTCGCCCGCCCGCGGGCTGGCCGACATCAGTTCGAAATCGTTATGCGGATCGCGACGCGGGAAATCGCCTCGATTCATGCCCAGCAAACAGATCACCTTGAAAGGGATGCTGCGCATCGGTCGCATACCGCAAAAAGTGACGCCGCCCGAGTAAAGCTGGCCGCTTTGTTCGCTGGACTGCAGCAATTGCGCCATCAGGTAGACCAGTAACTGCGGCGAAATCTCGCTGCCGGCGGCGGACGGCAGTTCGCTGATGGCATCGCGCAGTTGCTGCAGGCGGGATTCGCGCGGGTCTGTCTCGACGAAAAAATCCTCCAGCAGCTGCATCAGCAACATCTGCCATTCGACAGCATCGCGTTGCTTGCCGAGCCGGTTGCGCCACTGGCGCAGGCGCTCGAAGAAATGCCAGAAACGCCCGAGGGTAACCGCGTCGCTGTCGTCCCCCGGCAATAGCGGAGCGATGCCGTGCCACAGTTCGTCGCCGGCCAGCGAATAGCCGGCGAAAAAGCGCTCGCGTACCTGCTGCCAGGTGTTGCCAGGGGTCGATGGCAGATCGAAATCCAGTTTGTGATCGGCGTCGATACCCCAGCGGGTATGTCCCTGCTCCACAAGCTCCCGAATCGCGGCCAGCGCCTGCTCGTCGAAATCGAAACGCCGCCGTATCGAATCGTTATCCAGCAGTGCGAGAATTTCGCTGATGGTGAAGCGGCTCTGCGGTAGCTTCAGCAGCTGTAGAAAAGCCAGCACCATGGGATGCTGGTCGCTGAGCCGGATATCGGAAATATTGCAGGCGATGCGCTGCGGCTGGAATACCGCCTCGATATAGGGCGCGTAGGCCGCGATATCGGGCACCATGACGAGAATATCTTCCGCGCTCAAATCGTCATCCTGCTCCAGCATGGCCAGGATCTGGTCGAGCAACACCTGGCATTCGCGCATCGCGCTGTGACAAACGTGGATGCTGACCGAGTCGTCCGGCTCGAGCGCTTGCGGCGCCGGCTCGAGGTTGAAAATCGATGCCTGTATGCGGCCCAGCAAACTGCCGTCGTCCGGCGCATCGAACATGTCGACGTCGATCGACTCTGCGCTGATACGGCTCAGCAACAGGTCCTGGAACACCTGTCCCTGCTGGCCCCAGGAGGCCAATAGTTCGTTGCCGGCGTCGAACAGGTCCTGCTGATGCGGGCTCGACAGGCGGCGCATGGATTTGCGCTTTTCGGTTTCCAGGTCTGCCCAGTACTGGTCGGAGGGACTGTGCAGGTACAGGTTCAGCTCCGTCAATGGCGCCAGCACGCGCAACACCTCGAGATAAAGCGGAGCCAGGTTGGACAGTGCGAACAGGTTGACTCGTCGCGGCAGGGCCGGCCATTCGGTTGCCTGCTCGAGCGTTTCGATCAGCCGGGATATGCTGGCCACGCGATGCGCCTGCCCGCGGCTGTCGACCAGTTCACGCCACAGCCGCGCCTGCCAGTGGTCGTCGTCTCCCTCTGACCATGCCTGGATAGTCTGCGGGCGATAGGACTGGTAACGGTCGAAACTTTCGGCGATTCGCTGCGCCAGTTGCCAGCGCTTGATGCCGCTGCGGTCGTCGTCTAGATAGGCCTGCAAAGGCTCGAAAGCGCGCTCGCCGAGCAATTCCGGCAGCAGCCTGAATACTTGCCAGCCAAGCGCCTGGCGCGAGTACGGATCCTGTTGCGGCAGATCGGTCAGTACCGAGGCCGCCAGGCGCCAAACCCATTCCCCCGCCTGAGGGTACTGGATATTGGCCGCGATTCCCTGCTGCTGCGCCATGCGCAAATTGAGCCATCGCGCCATCGCGTAGGTCGGAACCACGATGACCTCGGCCGCGAAAGGGTCGGCCAGCGGTGTCGTCGCCAGCTGCTGCCGCAGGCGGAACTGCAGGGTTTCGACGCGATTCGAGCTCAGAATGGTTAAAGCCATGGATGACGGAGTTTACCGGCCTGCGGGCTGGTGATTATAAATCGGTTGCGGCTCATAGCATGAGCCAGGGCAACGGGCAAGGCCGGATTTCATTCAAAAATTTAATTGATTACCCCGACAGAATTCATAACATTGTAGCCGGATTGTTCTATTATTGTCAGATTCTAAATGGTAGATATAGCGTGCGCACCCGATGGCAACCGCTGCCGACAATAGCCCCCAACCAGCAAACGGCGCCCGCCGTAGCGAAGACACTATCGAGTACGTTTTTTACGATGGTTACTGGATTCGATATTACGCGCCGCTGGAAGATACGCTGGCCAATCGCAAGCGCCTGATCGATAGCCTGACCCGCCGTGCCTTCCATCACACCGAGGCCGGCATCAATACCCCCGGCAAGAGCCTTGACCTGGCGCGCGCCGCCTACGAGAGCGAAACCGATCCGCAGCGCAAGCGGGTAAACGCGGCCATGCTTGCTGGCGCCCTGTTCAATCGCGCCACCGACTTGTTCACCTCGATCGTGGACCTGGGCGAACTCGGCGTGCAGGTCAGCCATAGTAACGAGTTGATGCGCGAGTGCAGCGATTGCTTCCAGGAAGCGCTGACGCTGGGCAAGCAGGTCAAGCATCACAGCGGCTGCGAGGGCATCGACGAGGTCTGGGGCGAGCCGTTCAAGGCGTTTACCATGCCGGTGGGGGATTTTTACAGGTCGCGTTTCGTTAAAATCGCGCAAAGCATGCGTGACATCGACCTGGTCGCCGATTGCATGATCGAAGTGTTCTGCGGCCGCGCCCTGTTTGCCGAGATCAGGGAGTTGATCGTCGATTACGCGACGGCGGCCCGCCAGATCGCCGAAACCATGAAAAAAGACCCGGTAATTTTCCACGTCTGGCCGAACTTCGTCGCCCTGGGCGAGCAGCTCGACGCCTTCAAGCCCGCGCTGGCCGAGGATTCCGACCAGATGTTGCGCATGCGCGTGGCCTACGGCCGCGACCTGATCCAGGAGGGCCGGCGGCTGATCGGCTATATCGCCAGCGCGCGCGTGCCGATGCCGAAAAGCAGCCAGGCCTATATCGAAAAATGCCAGCGTTATAACAGGGCATCGCTGCCCTGATTCACGTATCATAAGCACATCATCAAGACATTAGCGTTACTATGGCGAAAAAATCCAGGTCGGATGCCAGTCCGAATACCATCACGCTTTGGCCGACCACGATCCTGGCCAGGCGTTTCGCGCATTACCAGAAGGTCAACCCGGCGCTGCTGGAACTGTTTTACCAGCATCGCGACCGCGAGCAGCGCAGCCCGCAGCAGGCCTATGCCAGCAACGACGATCTGCTCAGCCAGTACCCGTTGCACAAGGAACTGAACGAGCTCGCCGAGTTCATCAGCCAGGGAATCGTCGAGGTTGCGAAAGAGGCCAACCGCGGGCTATGGCGCGAAGGCGAGAAAGTCAGCGTTACCCTGACCGGCCTATGGTTCCAGATCTCCAACGGATTTTCATTCCATGAAATGCACGTGCATGGCAATTGTTCCTGGTCGGGCGTCTACTACGTGCGCGCGGGTGATTGCAGTAAAGGACCGGAAGCGGGCGGCCAGCAGCCTAACGGCGTGACGCGATTCTACGGGCCGCACGTCGAGCACATGGCGGGCGGTTTTGGCGATTACGGCAATCTTTACCTGCACGACAACTGCTTCGATTCCTATCCCGAAGACGGCAAGCTGTGCGTGTTTCCGTCACACATCAAGCATATGCCGTTTCCCTACAATGGCGAGGAAGACCGGGTCATCGTTTCGTTTCACGCGCAGGTGTTCAACGCCAGCGGCGCGCAAAACTACGACTATTCTTTCAACAACTAGCCCCGGAGGTATCTAAAAGTCATTCACGCGAAAGCGGGAATCTCGAGACATTTGGAAAGCCTTATTTGCAAGATACCCGCTTGCGCGGGTATGACGCTATAGCCCAGTTACAATCAGGCAAAAAAATCCCGGCAATGGCCGGGATTTTCTCGGTATAACTTCGGTTTACTTCAACACCGGCATCATGAATTCTGCATCGAGGCCGCTTTCGGACCAGCGCGAGGTGACCGTCTTGACCTTGGTGTAGAAGCGCAGGCCTTCCATGCCGTACTGGTTGTG
>CALJQI010000118.1 GCA_937980285.1 uncultured Gammaproteobacteria bacterium
TCCGCGGCAAGCTCGATATCCTCGGGCGGCTCGGCGGTTTCGTAGTAAAAAGAACGGTAAGCGTTTTTCCAGTCACTCATGATTACGTCTCCGGTTTGCGCGCGCATAATCGCAGCCCGCCCAGTTTGCCCGACTGGAAGTACCGATTGACCGCCAGGTAGAATTCGGCCATCGCGTTGACCGCCGCCTCGCCGTGAACGCGCAGGTGGCGCGCGCGATCGGCGCGGTAGGCGGCCAGCCGCAGGCGCACGTATTCGGCCCAGTTCGAGCTCATGCTGGTGCACAGCTCGACCTCGAAACCGGCTTTCTCCAGGTCTCGCTGGTACTGGTCGATGCGCCGCAGCGTGATCGCGTACAGATCGCGCTGCAGCAGTTTGCGCTGATCGTCCCCGATGTCGCCGCGTGCGATCAAATCCTCGGTGTAGAAGCGCCCGCCCGGCACCAGCAGCCGGTGGCAGTTTAACAGCGTGCGCGGTCGATCCGGAATATGGTAAAGCGCGAGCCAGCTGACGATCGCCTCGAAACTGGCGGAGGCCCGATCATAGTCGAGAAAATCGCCGCAAACGTGTTCGACCCGCTGCGACAGCCCGCAACGCTCGGTCAGGTTGCAGGCGACTTCATGCTGATCCGGCTGCAGTTCGAGCGCCGTAATCCTGGCGTCGCTATAGGCCGCGAGGTAGCGTGCCGGCCCGCCCAGCCCCGATCCGATTTCTAGCCAGCGCTGGCCGCCGTCGACACCGAGCATCGCCATCGCCACGTCCAGCGCCTGGGTGCCGTGGTAGTGCAGCTGGTCGAAGGCGCTCAACTGGTCGACGCTGAGTTCATCGTCGACCATTATCCCCAGTTCGCCAAGCTCGCGATAAATACGCCCGAGGTGGGTATACAGCTTCATCGACTTGATATCGGTCACGGTGCCTCCATGGGTAGCTCGCAGACAACGCCCTCGCGCAGCGAACCGTCGCCCGCGCTCAGGGCGACCCGGGTGCCGGCATACCAGTAATCCCGCTACAGCATGGCGAGCGCGACATTGCGCTCGAAACGGGGCGACCAGATAGCCGAGGTAACATAACCAACCTGCCGTTTATCGATCGCCAGCGGCCACGGGTGCTGGCAGGCGGGACAGGGATCGCCGTCGAACAACAGCCCCCGAATTTCGCGCCTATGCCCCCGAGCGGCAATCCCGATCAAGGCCTGGTCGCCGATAAATTCGAGATCGCCGTCGAGCCGGCAGTATTTTTCGAGGCCGCATTCAAGCGGATTGTTTTCGCGCGTCATTTCGTTGCCATAGGAAAGCAGGCCGCCTTCGATACGCTCGATCAGGTTGGGGCAGCCGGGCGCCAGATCAAGCCCCTCGCCGGCCTGCCACAGCGCGTCCCAGACATCGGCGCCAAGCGAAAACTGATCGACGTAAACCTCGAAACCGCCCTGCTTGCTGAATCCCGAGCGCGCCACCACCAACGGGTGGCCGCGGAAATCGCATTTTTCGAAGCGGAAAAAACCGATATCGCGCACCTGCTCGCCGAACACCCGCGCCACCAGGTCGTCGGCTCCCGGCCCCTGCACCGCCAGCGGCCAGACGTCGGGTTCGTCGACCGCAACCTCGAGACCCATGCCGAAGGCCAGGCCCTTGGCCCATAACAGCACATCGGAATCGGAAATCGAAAACCAGAAACGATCGTCGGCCAGCTTTAGGATAATCGGATCGTTCAGCATGCCCGCGTTTTCATCGATCATCGGCGCATACAGGCATTGCCCGACGCGCGCACCGCGCAGGTCACGCGGCGTCATCCGCTGCGCCAGCCGCGCCGCATCGGTGCCGCGCAATTCGACCTGGCGCTGGCAGCCGACGTCCCACAGCTGCACGGCGGATTTCAGATGCCAGTAATCCGCTTCCACCGAGCGCGCGAAGCCTTTGGGTAAAATCGTGTGATTGACCACCGAAAAGCCGGAAACCCCCAGCGCTTCGACGCGTTGGCTGTAAGGCGTGGCGCGCTGGCGGCGCGATACATGTAGCTTCATATCGACGCGCTCCGCGTTAACCCGACCACCAGGTGGAATAGGAATGCGGGGACAGCATCAGCGGTAAATGGTAGCGTTTTGCGTCGTCGTCCATGACGAAGCGGATCACCACCGTTTTAACCATCGAATCCGCCGCCAGCGATTGCGCGGCGAAATAATCACGGCCGTGGAACACGAGTTCGAATTCGCGGCCGCGAACGGAATCGTCGACTTCGACGATTTCCGCGATCCGGCCTTCATCGTCTGCAACGACGTCGAAAACCAGTCTTGCCGGTTTTTCGCCGCCGAGCAGGAACAACTGGCAGCGAATACCCCGCGCCGACCTGCCGCTGACCGAATCCAGAATATGCGACGATACCGTTGCCATGATTACTCGATAGAGGCCTTGTCGCGTTTGCTGGTGGTGGCAAGCACGATCGGGCTGATGTGGCCGACGGTTTTGACGTTGACGCAGGCGGTCTTGCCGCTGGCAATCGCGCGCCGCACCGCGGGCGCGATGTCGGCGCGCTTTTCGACCAGCTCGCCGTAACCGCCCAGGCCCTCGAACATCGAGTGAAACGGGATATCGCGGAAATCGGTGGCGAAATGCTGCCGGTTTGAAAACAGCCGTTCCTGCTGCTGCGAGATGCAGTCCAGCCCGCCGTTGTTATCGATCACCACCACGATCGGCAATTGCTCCTGGAACGCGGCTTCGATGCTCGAGCCGCCGGATAGAAAAGCGCCGTCGCCGCTGATCACGACCACGTTTTGCCGCGGGTTGTTCAGTTTCGCCGCGCTCGCGAACGGCACGCCGACGCCGAGCATGCTGAAGGTGCCGGGATGCAGGATATTGCCGAGCTCGAGCCCGCGCTGGCCGGCGATATTGACCGAGATTTCCGACCAGAAATGGGTATTGCCGCCGTCGATGACCAGCCAGTCGCCGGCGTTCATCGCGTCTTGCACTTCCAGCGCCAGCTGCAGCGGGTGGATGGCATCGTTATCGAGCTGCGGGATATCGGCGATCATGTCTTCGACCCAGCGCGCGCGCCAGGCGCGGTTACTTTCGATCCATTGCGCGGGCTTTGGCTCGAGTTCGCCGCAGGCCGAGAAAAACGCGCCCGGGTCGCTTAACAGCGCCAGGTCGGCGGCACGGTTCATTTCGAGCTCCTCGTGCGAGCCGTTGACGCAAATCAGCCGCGTGCTGGCGGGAAACAGCGGCGGGTTGCCGAAGTTCATCTGGTTGTCGAGGCGGGCGCCGACCATCAGTACTACGTCGGATTCCTCGATTGCCTGTTTCGACGGATGGTACTGGTGGATATCGGCCAGCCCCATGTAGACGTCGCTCGCTTCCGACAGCAGCTTCTGGTGATACGGCACGTTGAACACCGGGATATTGAGTCGCCGAGCGCAATCCTCCAGCGCGGCCTCGGCGCCGGACCACCAGATGCCGTGACCGCCGACAATAATCGGTTTTTGCGCCTGCGCGATCGCATCGAGCACCGGCGCCAGGTCCTGCGGACAGGGCCAGGCGCGCGGCGGCCGGCCAGCGCCGCGCTCGAACGGGCGCTCGTCGCGCATCGCGTCTTCTTCGTAGGAGCTG
>CALJQI010000119.1 GCA_937980285.1 uncultured Gammaproteobacteria bacterium
CCACCCATCGGGGTGCGGGCGATCGCGGTAATAACAATATCTTCACTCATGATTTTTCCTCAATATTTACTTAGGTCATTGCGAGCGTAGCGAAGCAATCTTCCTGTTTTCTGGAGATTGCTTCGTCGCTTCGCTCCTTTATGCCCTGTGGGTATCGCAATGACGCTATGGTTGCATAGCTATTCATGCAGTTTCGTTGAACAGTTCCCGCCCGATCAGCATACGGCGGATTTCGGAAGTGCCCGCGCCTATTTCATAGAGCTTGGCATCGCGTAACAGCCGGCCCACCGGGAAGTCGTTGGTGTAGCCGTTGCCGCCGAGCGCCTGGATCGCTTCGAGCGCCATCCAGGTCGCCTTTTCGGCGGCGTAGAGAATCGCACCGGCGGCGTCCTTGCGCGTGGTTTCGCCACGATCGCATGCCTTGCCGACGGCATAGACATAGGCTTTGGTCGCGTTCATCGTGGTGTACATGTCGGCGATCTTGCCCTGCATCAGTTCGAACTCGCCGATGGCCTGGCCGAATTGCTTGCGCTCATGGATATAGGGCACGACCGCGTCCATGCAGGCCTGCATAATGCCGGTGGGCCCGGCCGACAGCACCGCGCGCTCGAAATCGAGCCCGCTCATCAGCACCGCGGCGCCGCGGTTGAGCTCGCCGAGCAGGTTTTCTTCTGGTACCTCGACGTTCTGGAACACCAGCTCGCCGGTGTTGGAGCCGCGCATGCCGAGCTTGTCCAGTTTCTGCGCGGTAGTGAATCCGAATTCACGTTCGACCAGGAAGCTGCTGATTCCGCGAGACCCGGCATCGGGATCGGTCTTGGCGTAAACCACGATCAGGTCGGCGTCCGGACCGTTGGTAATCCACATCTTGGTGCCGTTCAATACCCAGCCGGCGGAAGTTCTTTCCGCCTTCATCTGCATACCGACCACGTCCGAGCCGGCGCCGGGCTCCGACATTGCCAGCGCGCCGATATGCTCGCCGCTAATCAGTTTCGGCAGATACTTCTGCTTTTGCTGCTGGTTGCCGTTGCGGTTGATCTGGTTGACGCAGAGATTGGAATGCGCGCCGTAGCTCAAGCCTACCGAGGCCGAGGCGCGGCTGATTTCTTCCATCGCGACGATATGAGCGAGATACCCCATTTCGGCGCCGCCATAGGTCTCGGGGACGGTAATGCCGAGCAAACCCATTTCACCGAGCTTGGGCCAGAGCTCGTTGGGGAACTCGTTGCTGCGATCGATTTCGGCCGCCAGCGGCGCGATTTCGGCCTGCGCGAAATCCTGCACCGCGTCGCGCAGCATGTCGACGGTTTCACCGAGATCGAAGTTGAGGGAGGGAATATGTATCATGGCTGTCTCCAGGTCTTAACCGTGGCGTAACTTGCGCTGCCCGGAACGCAGTTCCTCGAGCGCCTGGCTTGCGTCGTTGGTGAGACGCTCGACGTCCGCCAACGCATTGTCGATGTCCTTTTTTTGCTCGACCAGCATTTCATGTCGCTTGCAGAGCTTGTCCAGCATCAGCTCAAGCTGGGCTTCCTCGCCGTGATCCGAATCGTAGAGATCGAACGACTCCCTGATTTCGGACAACGCCCATCCCAGGCGCTTGCCGCGCAGAATCAGGCGCAACCTGACCCGGTTTCGCTCATTGTAAATACGGCGGGTTCCCTCGCGCTGCGGATCAAGCAAGCCTTCTTCCTCGTACAGCCGTAACGCACGCGAGGTGACGCCGAATTCCTCGGCCAACTCGCCGATGCTGTAGGTTCGATTACCGGGTTCTGTCTGCTTCATATCTTTCTCGTCGCGCTACTGCGGGTATAACGCCATCAAGGTGCCCACCATGGTGGCTACCAGCTTGTCTTCTCCGCTGCCGATGGCATGCAGCTCGGATTCTGCGACAAACACGCTGCGCCCGGGTTTACGCACCTTGCCGACGGCGCGAAAAAGCTCGCCCGCGGCCGGCGCCAGCAAATTGATCTTGAATTCTATAGTCAACACTCGCGCCTCGGCGGGCATCAGCGAAAAAGCGGCGTAACCGCAGGCGCTGTCCATGATGGTCGATGAAATGCCGGCGTGCAGGAAATCATCCTGCTGGGTCAGGTCGGCGCGGTATGGCAGTTCGATTTCGACCAGTCCCGGCTCGACCCTGCCGAGCGACGCGCCAATCAGCCGCATTACCGTCTGTTCGTCGAAACTGGCGCCGACCCGCGCCTTGTATTCGGGATCCTTGGGCTGAAATTGACTGCTCATATCGTTACGAGTACCGGGAATCGAGAATAAGGGTAAATTGAGGAGAATGAATCGAGTAGTTGACGTTAACGTAAACGTAAGGTAATTTATCGCGCCTCGGATTGCAACCTAATTTATCCCGCTGAGGCCCGACCATGAGTTCCGCTCCGGAAAAAGTGATTAACATCCCAACGAGTTCGAAAAAACCGCTCAAGGCCCGTTTCGTAACCGCCGCCAGCCTGTTCGACGGCCATGACGCGGCGATCAATATCATGCGCCGTATCCTGCAATCCTCCGGCGCCGAGGTCATCCACCTGGGGCATAACCGTTCGGTAGCCGAGATCGTCGACGCGGCGATCCAGGAAGACGCGCACGCGATCGCGCTGTCGTCGTACCAGGGCGGGCATGTCGAGTATCTCAAGTACATGGTCGATATGCTGAAGGACAGGGGTCGTCCCGAGATGCGGGTTTTTGCCGGCGGCGGCGGGGTAATCGTACCGGCCGAAATTCGTGAACTCGAGGATTATGGCGTGACCCGCATTTACTCGCCCGAAGACGGACAGAAGATGGGGTTGCAGGGATTGATTTCGGACATGCTGGACCGCTGTCAGTACGATCCGGGATTACAGGCGCCGACCTCGCTCGACGCACTCGCCGAACACGACACGGTCGCGCTCGCGAGCCTGATTACCGCGCTCGAAAACGATGGCGTCAGCAAAGAATTGCTGGCGAAAATCCGCCAGCAACCTGAGGAGCGCTCTATCCCGGTTCTCGGCATCACCGGCACCGGCGGCTCGGGCAAATCGTCGCTGACCGATGAAATCATCCGCCGCTTCCGTCTCGATCACGGCGATCAGCTCAATATTGCGATCATCGCAGTCGATCCGACCCGGCGCCGCACCGGCGGCTCGCTGCTCGGCGACCGCATCCGCATGAACGCGATCAATCACCCCAACATCTATATGCGCTCGATCGCAACCCGCGATTCGGTCGGCGAAATCCCCGATGTCGTCGCCGACGTGATCGCCGCCTGCAAGCATTGCCAGTTTGATTTCATCGTCGTCGAAACCCCCGGTATCGGCCAGGGCGATGCCGCCATCGTACCGCTGGTCGACACCTCTTTATACGTGATGACGCCGGAGTTCGGCGCGCAGAGCCAACTCGAAAAAATCGACATGCTCGACTTTGCCGACGTGGTCGCGATCAACAAGTTCGACCGCAAGGGCGCCGACGACGCCTGGCGCGACGTTTGCAAACAGGTGCAGCGCAACCACGAAGCCTTCACCCAGTCGCCCGAGACGATGCCGGTGTTCGGCACCATTGCATCGCGCTTCAACGACGACGGCACTACCGCGCTCTACCAGCAGGTTTTATCCAACCTGCAAAAGCTGGGGCTGACGGTGGATAGCGC
>CALJQI010000120.1 GCA_937980285.1 uncultured Gammaproteobacteria bacterium
TTCCCGGCGAAGACTTCAAAAACGCACTACTCGAAATCTGGCTCGGTAATCACCCGGCCGACAAAAAGCTCAAGAAAGGCATGCTCGGCCTCTAAGGAATGCCTAAAAATCGTCTTTTTCCGCGATTGCGTTGTCGGCGCCGTGCCGGTGCGCCGGCCCGGTCGAACCATCATGTATTCACACATACATTCAGGTTCTGCGCGCGGCGCCTCCTGGCACTCGCGAAAAAATCCTGATTTTTAAACACACCTTAGTTTTCGGTAAACTTAAGTCTTCAGCGAAAAAACCTTTACGAAAGTTTTACCTAGAGTTCGGCGAAAGTCGAGGCGGCGGCTTCGATGGTTTGCTCGATCTCGACGGCGCCGTGCATGGCGCTGACAAAACCCGCCTCGTAGGCTGATGGCGCCAGGTAGACGCCGCGCTTGAGCATGCCGTTGAAGAACCGGGTAAAGCGATCGACGTCGCAGGCGCTGACCTGGCTGAAGCTGGTCACTTCGGGCTGATCGGTAAAAAACAGCCCGAACATCGCACCCACCTGGTTGGCGCGCATCGCCACGCCATTGGCCTCGGCCGCAGCCAGCAGTCCGCTGACCAGTTGAGACGTGCGCCGGGTTAAATCCTCGAAAAAACCCGGACGTGAAATAATTTCGAGATTCTTCAGTCCCGCCGCCATCGCCACCGGGTTTCCGGACAGCGTACCGGCCTGGTAAACGGGGCCCAGCGGCGCGATGTGATTCATGATTTCGCGCTTGCCGCCAAAGGCGCCCACCGGCATGCCGCCACCGATAACCTTGCCCAGAGTGGTCAGATCCGGAACGATGCCGAACAGCGCCTGCGCGCCGCCAAGCCCGACGCGGAACCCGGTCATCACCTCGTCGAATATCAATACGCTACCCGACTGATCGCAGCACTCGCGCAGGCTTTGCAGAAAGCCTTCCACCGGCGGCACGCAGTTCATGTTGCCGGCAACCGGCTCGACGATGACGCAGGCAATCTGCTCGCCGATCTCGGCAAAAGCCTCGCGCAGCTGTTCACTGTTGTTGTACTCGAGCGTTACCGTATGATCGGCCAGCACCGAAGGCACGCCGGGTGAACTGGGCACGCCCAGGGTCAGCGCTCCGGAGCCGGCCTTGACCAGCAACGAATCGCCGTGGCCGTGATAGCAACCCTCGAACTTGATAATCTTGTCGCGCCCGGTAAAGCCGCGTGCCAGCCGAATCGCGCTCATCGTCGCCTCGGTGCCCGAACAGGTCATGCGCAGCAGTTCGATGTTTGGCATGGTGTCGCAGATCATTTGCGCGAGCTCCACCTCCAGCGCGCAGGGCGCGCCGAAGCTGAGTCCTTTCTGCACCACCTCGGTTACCGCGGCGATGATTTCCGGGTGCGCGTGACCGCAGATCATCGGCCCCCAGGAACCGACATAATCGATATAGCGATTACCGTCGACATCGACCAGGTAGGCGCCCTCGGCATGATCGATGAATGGCGGTGTACCGCCGACCGCGGCAAACGCGCGCACCGGGGAATTGACGCCACCCGGTATTACCGCGCGCGCCTGCTCAAACAGTTGTTCTGATTTACTCATGGTTCTTAATCTGGATCCTTATGATTGGCACATAATACAACAAAATTCAGGCCTTACCCCGTTCGCGTATCTCGAAGCGTTTCGCGGCCGCGACTATCAGCAGCACGACAGGCACGCCGAGAATCGCCGTCAACAGGAAAAACACGGAATAGCCCATGGCGTCGACCATGGATCCCGAGTAACCGCCGAGCAACTTCGGTATCAGCGTCATCAACGAACTGAAAATCGCGTACTGCATCGCGGTAAACGAAACGTTGGTCAGGCTCGACAGAAATGCGACGAAAGCGGCGCTGGCAATACCGGCGGACAGGTTGTCGGCCGATATCACGAGATAAAGCCAGAACAGATCATAACCGATACCGGCGAGCAGCATGAACAGTAAATTGGTCACAGCCGAAAGTACGGCGCCAAGCAGCAGTATTCGAATTACGCCGAATCGCAGCGCAAGCACGCCGCCGACGAAACCGCCGGCAATGGTCATCAACAAACCGAAGGTTTTCACGACCCTGGCAATCTCGGACTTACTGAAGCCTAGATCCTGGTAGAACAGGTTCGAAATGATGCCGAGAACGATATCGGAAACGCGATACAGCCCGATCAGCGCCAGCAGTATCCAGGCCAGCGACCAGCCATAGCGCTCGAAAAAATCCCGCACCGGGCGCAGGTAGCTATGCTCGACCATGGCGTAATCGACCAGCCCCAGCCTGACCAGCAGCATGGCCAGCAACCATGCGCTCGCCAGCGCCAGCGTCAGCCTCAGGCTTTCCATCAGGAATACCGCCAGGTAAGGCGAACCCATCGCCGACGATAGCAACATCATGACGCTATTGATGGCATCCGCGGAAAAGAAAAATACGCAGACGAAGCCACCGATGGCGATCACGAACAACAGCAGGAATCGCAACCGGTGGCGGGTGCTAACCGGTTCGCTGACCTCGCGCGAAACTTCCGGTTCGCTGATGACCAGGGTTGTGGTGACCCCGACCAGCATCGCCAGCGCCATCGCGCAGTAAGTCCATTGCCAGGCCTGGTAGTTATAGATTTCGCTGCTGCTGCCGAACCAGTCGGCGAGAAACAGCGAGCCGGCGCCGGCGACCAGCATGCCGACACGGTAACCGGCGATATAAGTCGCCGACATCATCGCCTGTAACTCGGGCCCCGCCGATTCAATCCGGTAAGCATCGATGACGATATCCTGCGTCGCCGATGAAAATCCGAGCAGCACCGCGGCCATCGCCATCAGGGTCAGGCTCGACTGCTGCGAGGCGGGATTGATCATCGCCATCGACAGGATGGCGAGCATGATCGCAAGCTGCGCCAGCAGCATCCATGCGCGCCGCCTGCCCAGTCGATTACTCAGCCCCGGCAACGCCAGCTGATCGACCAGCGGTGCCCATACGAATTTGAACGAATAGCCAAGCGCCGCCCAACTGAAATAGGTCACCGCCGCGCGTTCGACACCGGCCTCGCGCAGCCATAGACTGAGAGAGGAAAAAATCAATAGCAACGGAATACCGGCGGAAAAGCCGAGGAACAGCATCGTCACCACGCGCCGATGCGTGAATAGCGCAATCGGCGATGTCCGCTGCAGGTCGGTTTGATTCACCGGGCCGACGGCTCCAGGTCATAATCCATGATTAACGGCGCGTGATCGGAGAAACGCCGATCCCGGTAAATCCGTGCTTTTTGAATCCTGTCCTTAAGCCCCGGCGTAACGATCTGGTAATCGATGCGCCAGCCGACGTTCTTGTCCCAGGATTGACCGCGATTCGACCACCAGGTGTATTGCTCCTCGCGCGGATCGACGACCCGAAAGCCGTCGACGAATCCGACCCGATCGAACAGATCCGTCAACCAGGCCCTCTCCTCCGGCAGGAAGCCCGAGTTTTTCTGATTAGAGCGCCAGTTTTTCAGGTCGATGTTGTGATGAGCAATATTCCAGTCACCGCAGATGATAAACTCGCGGCGCTTACGCCGCAGCGCCTGCAGGTGCAGGATAAAACTGTCCAGGAAACGCCACTTCGATTCCTGCCGGTGATCGCCGGAAGAGCCCGACGGCGCGTAAAGCGAAATCACCGACAGATTTTTGAAACGGTACTCCAGGTATCGCCCCTCGTTGTCAAATTCGGACTCGCCAAAGCCGCGAATAACCTGCAGCGGTTGATGGCGACTGTAAATCGCGGTGCCCGCATAACCCTTTTTCAGCGCATCGAAATAACTGCAGTGATAGTTTTTCGGGTGAAACATCGGCTGATCGAGCTGATCGACCTGGGCCTTGGTTTCCTGCACGCAGATGAAATCCGCGCGCTGACGCGGCAGCCATTCGAAAAATCCCTTGCGTGCGGCCGCACGAATACCGTTGGTGTTGATTGAAATCACGCGCATCTGAAACTGCTACCAATATTGAAATCTGGCGATATGATACAGGATTGAGATAACCGACTAGCCTGAATATTGCACGAAGGCGGCACAATCTTTGGAGAAAAACGATGATAATCAATTTTTCGGTGAACTATTACAGAATCTCAAAGTACAGATTGTACCTGAACGAAATCAGGAAAAATCTGGCGGCCAATCTCGAACGATCCCCCTTGATCCATAGCTTTGGCTATGGATCGGCGGGCGATCGTCCGACCTTGTTTGTTCGGCGCGTCCCTGCGCCTCACCCCTTTGGGGCCGCGCAGGAGCGCGTCCAAAATCGCTCCCGGCGATTTTGTGCCAGATTTCCCCTGAGCTTCGTTCCCTTCGTGCAATATGCAGGCTAACGAATCCTGCATGCACGCCTATCAATCCCGTTTCGTCGAGTACTGCCTGCAACGCGGCGCGCTTCGCTTCGGCGAATTTACGCTCAAATCCGGCCGCGTCAGCCCCTATTTTTTCAACGCCGGCATTTTCAACCGCGGCGCCGACCTGGCCGCGCTGGCCGAATTCTATGCCGACGCAATCCAGCAGGCCGAGATCGAGTTCGACCTGCTGTTCGGCCCGGCCTACAAAGGCATCCCGCTGGCGGCAATTACCGCAAGCGCCTTATTCCAGCAGCACCGGCGCGACCTTCCCTACGCGTTTAACCGCAAGGAGGCCAAGGATCATGGCGAAGGCGGCAGTATAGTCGGTGCGGAAATCGCCGGGCGCGTGATGATTATCGACGACGTCATCACCGCCGGGACCGCGATTCGGGAATCGATTAGCCTGATCGAAGCGCTTGGCGCAGAGGCCTGCGCGGTGACGATCGCGCTCGATCGCCAGGAAAAAGGACTGGGCGAGTTATCCGCGATCCAGGAGCTCGAACAGCGCGGGCTCAGGGTAATCTCCATCATACGACTCGACCATATCCTCGAGTACCTGGCGGCGAGCGGCGATCACGCGCAACAGGCGGCGATCGAGGCTTACCGCGAGCGGTACGGTATCGACTGAACTCGAGCCGGCCCGCGGGGTCTATTAGGCTCGTGCGTAAAATAGCAGGTGCCCCATGCTTCGAGCCCTCCTGATTGCCAGTTTGTTGATTTCACCGGCGCTGGCTGGCAATTCCATCGTCGTCAGCAGCGGCGACAGGCAGACCGCGGTGGTCGAACTTTATACCTCGGAAGGTTGCAGTAGCTGCCCGCCCGCCGATCGATGGCTGTCGCGGCTGGTGGAAATTCCGCAAGACGATGTCGACGTGCTGGCGCTCGCCTTCCACGTCGACTACTGGGATTACCTGGGCTGGAAGGATCGTTTCGCCAGCGCCGACTACACCAGCCGCCAGCGCAAGCTGGGCGCGAACAACCAGCAGCGGACGATTTATACGCCGGAGTTTTTCGTTAATGGCATGGAGGCGCGCGGCAGCAAAAACATCCTCGACAAGATTCGGCAGGCAAACGCGCAGCGCTCGCCGCTGGCGCTCGAATTAAGCGTATCGAGAGACCAGGGCAGCCTGGTGCTCGACCTGCATTCCCCGGCCGAGCGTGAAACCATCGGCCAGCTCCACTTGCGCTACCTGGTATACGAAAACAACCTGTCGACCGAGGTAAAACGCGGTGAAAACTCGGGCGAAACCCTCAAACACCAGCAAGTGGTGCGCTACATGAGCCCCGCCACAAGCCTGCAGATCGACAATCGATATCAGATCGCCATCGATCCCGCCTGGGACCCGCAACAGGTTGGCGTTGCGGTGCTGGTTACCTCGCCCGGCAGCCGTCATTATCTGCAGGCGTTGCACACGCCCGTGGCCCGTTTAATGGCCCAGTAGAAACCGCTAAATTAATGAAAAATCACAATAAATAAACTATTATGGCTGATACGATCTGAGAGACCATAATCGGTCAAGGGTGTATCAAACCTGTGCTTGTAGTAGTTAAGTACATATATTCCGCTATCGGGGGGGCTCCGCTGCTAATCGTGGCCGCAGTCCTGTGCATGTTTACCGCCAGCGTCGATGCCGCCGCGCTTTACAAGTGGATCGACGAGGACGGACAGATTCGATATAGCGACCGCCTGCCGGCGGCCCAGGTCAAGAAGAAGCACCAGCAGCTGAATTCGCAGGGCGTGGTGGTCGGAACCACCGAAGCCGCCAAGTCGGAGGAAGAGTTAGCCGCCGAAGCCGAGGCCAAACGCAAGGCCGAAGAGCAGGCGGCGGAAGATGCCAGGTTAAAACAGATACAGTATGAAAAAGACCAGGTGTTGTTGCTCACCTTCAGCTCCGAAAAGGAGATGGAGCTGGCGCGCGACGACCGCCTGGAGGTACTGGACTCGGTGATTCGGCTGATCACCAAAAGCATCACCTCGACCCAGGAAACGCTGGTGGAGCTGGAAACTTCAGCCGATCAGAATTACACCTCCAAGGGCAAGGATATTCCGGGCGGCCTGGCGCAAAAGATCGAACACTTCAGCCGCAAAATCGAAAGCCGCACCGATCAACTGCTGCTGAAAGTAGAAGAAAAAGACAGGATCAACCAACAGTTCGAACTCGACCTGGCGCGTTTCCGCGAACTCAAGTCGCAATCCAGCTCGGCGCACAATTAATTAATCGCCGACCTTGCCCTTGATCAGCGTTCCTACGCCGCTATCGGTCAACAGCTCCAGCAACACCGAATGCTTCACCCTGCCGTCGATTATCTGGCTGGTGCTAACCCCCGCATTGACCGCGTCCAGCGCGCAACGCACCTTGGGTAGCATGCCGCCATGAATGATGCCGTCGGCAATCAGCTTTTCTGTTTCTTGCGCGCTTAAACCGGTCAGCAGCTTGCCATCGGGGTCGAGCACGCCCGGCGTATTGGTCAGCAGCAGCAATTTCTCCGCGCCAAGCACTCGCGCCAGTTCGCCCGCCACCAGGTCGGCGTTAATGTTGTAGGACGAACCATCGCTACCGACGCCGATAGGCGCGATAACCGGAATAAAATCATCTTCATCCAGCATCTTGACGACCGCGGGATCGATCGCCTCGACTTCCCCGACCTGCCCGAGATCGTGGCTTTCCGAGTCAGCGCCGGTCAATTTCATCTTGCGCGCGCTGATAAGACCGCCGTCCTTGCCGGTAAGACCGACCGCGCGGCCGCCGTGTCGATTGATCAATGCAACGATCTGCTTGTTGACCTGTCCGCCCAGCACCATCTCGACCACGTCCATGGTTTCGTCGTCGGTGACGCGCATACCCTCGATAAAGCGGCTCTTCTTGCCGATCTGCTCGAGTAGCTTGCCGATCTGCGGCCCGCCGCCGTGCACGATAACCGGATTGACGCCTACCTGCTTCAATAACACGATATCCCGTGCGAAGCTGCTCTTCAGCTCTTCGTCGACCATCGCGTTACCGCCGAATTTGATCACCACGGTTTTGCGGTCGAGCGACTGCAGATAAGGCAAGGCCTCGATCAGGATTTCAGCGACGTGGCTTTTCTTTACTGTCATGTTTTAACGGGTCGATTAAGAAGACGCGCAAGTATAGCGTTCGGCGATCAAATCAATAAGCTGTTTCGCAACCTCGGATTTGCTCGCCTGGCCGATAGCATGCCTGCCGCCGTGCCAGAAAACCTCGAGTTGATTGAAATCGACTTCGAATCCGCCGTTGCCGTCGCCTACCTGGTTGGCGGCAATCATGTCGAGGTTTTTCCGCTCCAGCTTGCCGAGCGCATACTTTTCGACATCCTGGGTTTCGGCGGCAAAGCCGACACAAAAGGGGCGCTGATCGAGCGCGCTGACCGTCGCCAGTATGTCGGCATTCAAAACCAGCTGTAGCGACATGCTGTCGGAGGATTTCTTGATTTTCTGCTGCGCGGCCTGGTCGACCCGGTAATCCGAAACCGCCGCGCAGGCGATAAAAATATCGCTCTCGCCGGCGCGCTGCATTACCGCGTCATACATTTGCTGCGCCGATTCGACGTTCACCAGTTCGACACCCTGCGGCGGCGCTAACGAAACCGGGCCGCTCACCAGGGTTACGCCGGCGCCCTGGCGCACGGCCGCTTCGGCGATGGCATAGCCCATCTTGCCGGAACTGCGATTGCTGATATAGCGCACCGGATCGATCGCCTCGCGCGTCGGTCCGGCGGTCAGCAGCAGCTTTACGCCATCGAGCCTACCCGGGCTGAAATGCTGTCGGATATTGTCGAACAACTGCTGCGCCTCGAGCATACGCCCGGGGCCGACATCGCCGCAGGCCTGCTCACCCTCGGCCGGGCCCCACAGCATGACCCGCTTTGCGGCAAGCTGTTTGATATGTTCCCGGGTCGACGGGTTGGCGAACATTTGCTGGTTCATCGCCGGCGCCACCGCCACCGGTTGCTTGCTTGCCAGGCACAGGGTCAGCAGCAGGTTGTCGGCGTAACCGGCGTTCAGCTTGCCGAGAAAATCCGCCGTCGCCGGCGCCACCAGCAACAGGTCGCACCAGCGCGCCAACTCGATATGGTCCATTGCCGAATCGGCCTCGGCATCGAACAGGTCGAGGTAAACCCGGTGGCCGCTCAGGGCCTGGTAAGTCAGCGGCTGCACGAACTCCTGCGCCGACGGCGTCATCACCACGCGCACCTCGGCGCCGGCCTTGACTAACAGGCGCACCAGCTCGGCGGACTTGTAAGCGGCAATGCCGCCGGTGATTCCGAGGAGTATTTTCTTGTTGCCGAGTGTCTGCATTTGATCTATTTTAACGGTTGAGGACATCAGGTAAAGGAATACCAATGGCAATCTCGCACTGGCCCAGCGCCGAAAAACCCCGTGAAAAACTGATTAACCGCGGCGCCGCGGCGCTGTCGGACGCCGAATTACTGGCCATCTTCCTGCGTACCGGTTTCGCCGGTTGTTCCGCGGTCGACCTGGCGCGGCAACTGTTACTCGATTATGGCTCCTTACGCGGCATTCTCGACGCCGACGCCGAGGACTTTTGCAGCGCTAAAGGTCTAGGTATGGCCAAGTTCGCGCAGTTGCAAGCCGCGCTCGAGATTGCGGCGCGCCACCTGGCCGAAAACCTCGCGCAGCGGGACTGCCTGACCCGACCGGCGCAAACCATGACCTACCTGCGGGCGCGGCTACGCGACTATGATTACGAGGTATTCGCCTGCCTGATGCTCGACAATCGCAATCGCGTAATCGCGTTTCGAGAACTGTTTCGCGGCACCATCGACGGCGCCAGCGTCTACCCGCGCGAGGTGGTCAAGCAGGCTCTGGCCGACAACGCGGCAGCGGTTATCCTGGCGCA
>CALJQI010000121.1 GCA_937980285.1 uncultured Gammaproteobacteria bacterium
CTTGGCGTCGGTCTTGTAGATATCTTCCGGGTCGCCGGACAAGGCCACCCAGCGGAACGGTCCAATGCCCTTGCAAAATAGCGGGCGGATATAGGCCGGCACGAAACCGGGGAAATCAAACGCGTTTTCGACGCCCTGATCGAGGGCTTCCTGGCTAATATTGTTACCGTAATCGACGGTAGGTATCCCCTGGCCGTGAAATTCGAGCATCGCCCGTACGTGCACCGCCATCGACTTTCGCGCCTCGGCGGCAACGGTTTCAGGGTCGGTGGCGCGTTTCATTTCCCACTGCTCCATGCTCCAGCCGATCGGCAGGTATCCGTTGACCGGGTCGTGCGCCGAGGTCTGATCGGTTACCAGGCTCGGCTTGACGCCGCGTTTTACCAGCTCGGGCAGAATTTCACCGCCGTTGCCGAGCAGGCCGACCGACACGGCCTCGCCTTTGGCGCAGGCGTCGTCGATCATTTGCAGGGCTTCGTCGAGCGTGCCCGCGCGCTTGTCGAGATACTTCGTACGCAAACGGAAATCAATACGCGCTTCATCGCATTCGATGCATAGAATGCTGTACCCGGCCATGGTCGCGGCCAGCGGCTGCGCACCGCCCATGCCGCCGAGGCCCGAGGTCAGGATCCACTTACCGGCGGTGTCGCCGCCGAAGTGCTGGCGGCCGGCTTCGACGAAGGTTTCGTAGGTGCCCTGTACGATGCCCTGGCTGCCGATGTATATCCACGAACCCGCGGTCATCTGCCCGAACATCATCAGTCCCTTGCGATCGAGCTCGTTGAAATGCTCCCAGTTGGCCCAGGCCGGCACCAGGTTGGAATTTGCGATAAGAACGCGCGGCGCGTCGACGTGGGTTTTGAAGACGCCGACGGGTTTGCCGGACTGTATCAACAGGCTTTCGTCGTCGTTCAATTCCCTAAGACACTCTAATATCTTGTCGTAGCATTCCCAGTTGCGCGCGGCGCGGCCGATACCGCCGTATACGATCAGCTGTTCCGGTTTTTCGGCGACCTCGGGGTCGAGGTTGTTCTGGATCATGCGGTAAGGCGCTTCGGTGAGCCAGCTTTTGCAGCTCAATTCGCTGCCGCGCGGTGCGCGGATCTTGCGGCTGTTGTCGGTTCTGTCTAAAGGCATTTGAGGTTCCTCATACTGTGTGCTTAGCGCAGTTGATATTCGTCAGTGGCATAACGCGCGCCGAGTTCATAGCGATCCCCGGGGTAGGTTAATGTCACGTAGGTAACGACCTGCTCGTCTTTCCAGGTACGCCGAGTCAGTTGCAGACAGGGCTGGCCGTCCGCCATCGTCAGCAATTCGCGCGTCTGCTGGTCGGGCAGGATCGCGCGCACGCGGTGTTCCATCTCGTCGGGCTTGAACTGCTGCAGCAGGTAGGCGGTCGACGTCATGCGGGTAAAATCCTGGTTGATAAAGTCGGGCATCGCCGCCGGATTGACGTAGCGCGATTCGAGCTGCAGCGGCAGTTCGTCCTGGTAGTGCACCGCGCGCAGGCGGTACAGCGTGGCGCCCTCGTCGAGCTGCATCAGCTCGGTGACGGTCGGGCTGGCGTAAACCGACTCGAGGCTCAACACCTTCGACGCGTGGCTTGCGCCGCTATTTTCGATTTCGAGCGCGATGTCCTGCAGCTCGATCAGGCTGGCGTGGCGCGGCTGCTCGGCGACGAAGGATCCGAGACCGTGCACCCGCTTGATCAGCCCGGCCTGGGTCAGTTCGCGCAACGCGCGGTTTATCGTCATGCGGCTGACGTCGAGTGCCACCACCAGGTCGTTTTCAGATGGCAGTTTCTGTCCCGCCCTCCACTCGCCGCTGGCGATGCGATCCTCGATCGCCTGCTTGATCTGGTGGTAAATCGGCTCCGGCGCCGACTTGTTGATATCGTCGAAACAGTCGATCAGCGCGCTCATGACAGCCCCTCGCTGTTTCGCCAGCGTCCCGCCTGCATGACAGCCGCGCAGGGATTGACGCCGACCCGGTAGCTCAGCATCGACGGGCGCTCGACATCCCACAACACGATATCGGCCTGCTTGCCGACTTCCAGCGACCCGATTTCACGCTCCATTCCGAGCGCCCTGGCGGCGTTAATCGTCACCCCGCGCAGCGCCTCTGCCGGGGTCAGGCGGAACAGTGTGCAAGCCATGTTCATGATCAACAACAGGGAGTGCAGCGGCGAACTGCCAGGGTTGGCGTCGGTCGCCAGCGCCATCGGCACTCGCTGCTCGCGCAGGGCGGCAACCGGCGGCATCTGGTTTTCGCGCAGCACGTAAAAGGCGCCCGGCAGCAGTACCGCCACCGTACCGGCGGCGGCCAGGCTGGCGACATCTTCAACAGCCAGGTATTCGATATGGTCCACCGAAAGCGCACCGCGTTTCGCCGCCATCACCGCGCCGCCGAGATCGCTTAGCTGTTCGACATGTGCTTTTACCGGCAACCCCAGCTGCTGCGCACGCGCCAGAACCCGCTCGCCCTGCTCGACATCGAAGGCGATCGATTCGATAAACACATCGACCGCATCGACCAGGCCCTCGGCATGCGCGCGCGGTAGCATCTCCTCGCACAGCAGCGCGATGTAGTCGTCGGCGCGCCCGTCGTACTCGGGCGGTAGCGCGTGCGCGCCGAGAAAGGTTTTGCGCACGCGCAGGCCAAGCTCGCTTTCGAGTTTCGCCGCCACGCGTAGCATCTTGATTTCATTATCGCTGTCGAGGCCGTAACCCGACTTGATTTCGAGCGTTGTCACACCCTCGTCCATCAACGCCTTGACCCGCGGTAGCGTCTCGTCGAACAGGGTTTGCTCGCTGGCGGCGCGGGTGGCATTTACCGTCGATACGATGCCACCGCCGCGGGCTGCGATTTCGGCGTAACTCGCGCCCTCGAGGCGCAATTCGAACTCGTCGGCCCGATCGCCGGCGTAAACCAGGTGGGTATGGCAGTCGATCAGTCCGGGAGTCAGCAGCCGGTTGCGGCAATCGATGACCTCGTCCGCATCCCTCGCCGATCGCTCGTCGCTGTTTCCTATCCAGGCGATGCCGTCGCCGTCCACCAGCAACGCGGCTTGCCGCTGCAGCCCGTATCCGGATTCGTCTCGCATCGAAGCGAGAGTTGCGTTGGTAAACAGAGTTCGAGACATTAGACGAGCTGTGGCCTATACTTGTATATACAAGTATGTTACGCTGGTTTTCTTTCAAACGCAACACGGCCTCACGGAAACCGGGTATGACGACAAAAATCTGGGCCTCTTCGGCGCTACTGGCCAGCGGCTGGGCCGAGGCGGTCGAAATCATTATCGACGCCAATGGCGATATCGCGTCGATTACGCCGAATTCGGCCTATGATTCGGGCGATCGCGCCGAAGTCCTGCTGGCGGCGATTCCGAACCTGCACTCGCATGCGCACCAGCGCGCGATGGCGGGCCTGGGTGAACGCGCCGGTGACAGCGAGGACAGCTTCTGGACCTGGCGCAAGGTGATGTATCACTATCTCGAACGCATTCAGCCCGAACACCTGTTCCATATCGCGTCGCAGCTATACCTCGAAATGCTCAAGTCGGGCTACAGCTGCGTCGGCGAATTCCAGTACCTTCACCATGATATCGACGGCAACGCCTACGCCAACCCCGCCGAAATGAGCCTGCAGTGCCTGCAGGCGGCGCGCGCCGTCGGCCTCGGCTTTACCGCGCTGCCGGTTTTGTACCGCTATGGCGGGTTCGGCGGGGCCGCGTCAGTCGACGGGCAAAAGCGATTCATCAACGACGGCGAAGGTTTTATCGAGATCGTCAAAACGCTGCAAAAAGCGACCGCCGGCGATGCCAATGCGTCGGTCGGCATCGCGCCGCATTCGTTGCGCGCAATCGATCACGAGCTGCTAACTGAAGTCATCAGCGGTGTCGGCGACATCGCGGCCATCCATATTCACATTGCCGAGCAAACCAGGGAAGTCGACGACTGTCTCGAGTGGTGCGGCCAGCGCCCGGTCGAGTGGCTAATGCGAAACTTCGAGGTGGATTCCAGCTGGTGCCTGGTTCACGCAACCCATCTGAACGACGCCGAGCTCAGCGCCATGGCCGGCAGCGGCTGCATTGCCGGCCTGTGCCCGACCACTGAGGCCAATCTCGGCGACGGATTTTTCAACGCGCCAGACTATCTCGCTCAAAACGGCCGCTGGGCGATCGGCTCGGACAGCCATATATCGGTCGACCCTGTGGAAGAGTTGCGCTGGCTCGAATACGGCATGCGCCTGCAGACCCGGCGACGCAACGTACTGGCCTCGCCGACCGTGGCCAACACCGGCCGCAACCTGCTCGACGCGGCTCTGGCCGGCGGCGCCCAGGCTTGCGGGCGCAAGATCGGCAGCATCGCGCCGGGATATCGCGCCGACCTGCTGGCGCTCGATTGCGACCATGCGCGGCTTTACGGACGCCGGCAGGACGACCTCGTAGACAGCTGGATATTTTCCGGTAACGAAAACCTGGTGCGCGACGTATATATCGGCGGCAAAAAGCTGATCGTAAATGGTCACCATGCCGACGAGGAAACCATCGCGCAAAACTATCGCGCCACGCTCGATCAACTGGCCGGTTAGGAGATACTAGTGACGAAAGCTTTATTGCTAACCCCGGGCGCGACACGCCTGACCGAATTGCGGCATATTTACCGGCGCAACATGAGTGTGGACATCAACGAGGCCTGCAGGTCGCGCGTCGACGCCGCCGCCAAGGTAGTCGCCGAGGCGGCGCAAAACGACGAACCGGTTTATGGCATCAATACCGGCTTTGGCAAGCTCGCCTCCACGCGTATCCCGGCTGACCAGACCTCGCAACTGCAGCGCAACCTGATCCTGTCGCACTGCTGCGGTGTCGGCACGCCGTTACCGCATTCGGTAGTGCGGCTGATCATCGTTCTCAAGATGCTGTCGCTCGGGCGCGGCGCTTCCGGCGTGCGCTGGCAAATCATCGAGCGCCTGCAAATCATGTTGCGCCTCGACATGATCCCGCTGATTCCGGGCCAGGGTTCGGTCGGAGCTTCCGGCGACCTGGCGCCGCTGGCACACCTGACCGCGGCCATGATCGGCGAGGGTCACGTATTCTTTCGCGACGACAAGATGCCGGCCGCGCAGGCGCTCAAACTGGCCGGGCTGGAGCCGCTGGAGCTCGGGCCCAAGGAAGGCCTGGGCATGATCAACGGCACCCAGGTATCGACCGCGCTGGCGCTCGCCGGCATGTTCGACGCCTGGAACCTGGCGCAGGCCACGCTGGTCTCGGGCGCGCTGACCACCGATGCCCTGATGGGCTCGACACGCCCGTTCCGTTCAGAAATCCACGCCCTGCGCGGACTGCCCGGACAGATCGACGCGGCGCAGTGCCTTAGGACGTTGCTCGATGGCTCCCAAATCCGCGAGTCGCACCGCGTGGATGACGAGCGCGTGCAGGATCCCTACAGCATCCGCTGCCAGCCGCAGGTGATGGGCGCCTGCCTCGACCAGTTTCGCCAGGTCGCGCAAACGCTCGAACTCGAGGCCAACGCGGTCACCGACAA
>CALJQI010000122.1 GCA_937980285.1 uncultured Gammaproteobacteria bacterium
AGATCTTTGACTTCAAATAATTTTTCTTTTTCCATGATGCTACACCATTTTCTTCGCCAGGCTACCGCCCGACTTGGCGGAAATGTCATCCACGATCAGGTTAATCGAGATGGTAAAGGAAGCGATCGCGCAGGCCGGCCAGATCGAGGCCCAGGAGCCGTAGGTCAGTCCCTGCAAATTTTCGCGCACCATGCTGCCCCAGTCGGAAGCGGGCGGCTGCACGCCGAGGCCGAGGAAACTGAGGCTGGAAATGAACAGCACCACGAACACCAGGCGCAGACCGAAATCGGTTGCCAGCGGCATCGCCGCATTCGGCAATACTTCCGCACGGATGATCCACCAGATGCCCTCGCCGCGGGTTTGTGCGGCTTCGACGAAGTCCTGCACCATGATGTCCTGACCGAGCGCGCGCGCTATACGAAATACGCTGGTAGCGTATATCACCGCCGCGGTGCCGATCAGAATGGGTATCGACGACCCCAGCGCGGCGATCACGATCAAACCCAGCATGATCGTCGGCAGCGCCAGAATAGCGTCGTTGACACGGCTGATACCCATGTCGATCCAGCCCCCCTTCACGGCCGCCAGGATGCCGAGTGTTATGCCCATCAGGTAGGCGAGCAGGGTGGCCGCCAGCGAAATTCCGATGGTGTTGCGCGCGCCGAAGAGGATTCGTGAGAGGGTATCGCGGCCGAGGTAATCGGTGCCGAGATGAAAAGTACCGTAGCCTTCCTCGCTGGTATAGGCGTCGAGAAAGCTGTCGTCGCCTTCCATATCCATTTCATGGAACGGCGCGATACTCGGCCCGATGAGACAGATGATCAGCCAGAAGGCCACCACGGCGCTGGCGCAGTAGCCGACCCAGGACAGGCGGAACTTGCGTTTCGGCGGCGCGTCGGGCAGTTCCGCAAACGAGTCCAGTTCTGCGAGAACTTCTTGCTCTTTTTCTTTTGCTACTTGTTCAATCATTGATCTGTTCTCCGCTTACTTGGGGTTGCGCAAACGCGGGTTGGAAAGAATGGACCCGATATCCGCAAGCAGGATCAGCACCACGTATGTGCCGCAGAAAATCATCGCACAGGCCTGCACCAGCGGCAGGTCGCGCGTCTGCACCCCGTCGATCATCAGTTTCGCGAGGCCAGGGTAGGCGAAGATGGTTTCGACGATGACCACGCCGCTGACCAGGTAGGCCAGGTTCAAGGCGATGACGTTGACGATCGGGCCGATGGCGTTGTAAAACGCGTGTCGCAGGATGATGCGGCGTCGCGGCACGCCTTTCAGAATTGCCATTTCGATATAGGGTGAGCTCATCACGTTAAGAATGCCGGCGCGGGTCATGCGGATCATTTGCGCGGACACCACGATCACCAGGGTGATCAACGGCATTGCCAGCGCTTTTAGTAATTGAACGAAAGTTTCGTCGCCGGTCATGTAAGCCGTCGACGGTAACCAGTGCAACTCCACCGCAAGGATCAACACCGCAATAGTAGCGATGAAAAACTCGGGCACCGAAATCGTGCTCAGGGTGCCGAAGGTGATGATGCGATCGAGCCAGGTACCTGGATGCATAGCCGCCCATAGCCCCAATGCGATCGATATCGGGATCGAAATCAAAGCCACCAGGCCGGCCATCATCAGGGTGTTGCCGAGACGCCCTCCGATGAGGCTCGATATGGTCGCGCCACCGGCCTTGGAAATACCCAGGTCACCGGCCATCATGTTGCCAAGCCACGAGAAATAGCGTACATACCCGGGTTGGTCCAGGCCGAGTTCGGCGCGTAACGCCGCCAGGGTCTCCGGGGTAGCACTTTGGCCGAGCACTATTTGCGCTACATCTCCCGGCAGAATACTGGTTGCTACAAAAACGATTACCGACACTACCCATAAGGTGGCAAGGCCGATGCCGACCCGTTGCCACACCATTCGCATCATCATTGTGATCTTCCCCCCGGTGAATTTCTCGTTATTAAAGTCACTATCTTGTGCTTTCTCCGACAATCCGTGTCGGATGGTTATAAGATCCCTAAACTGAAGAGGCCTGTATAAAGCGACTTTATACAGGCCTCATGGATAGTTACCTTAATTTATCTTATGCCAGCCAGACATATTCAGGCCATTCGGAGCCACCAACCTGACCGGTCGGAATTTTCGGTATGCCCATGACATTGTTGGCAATGCCGTCGTTGACGTTCGAAAATGCCGGAATCACCATGCCGCTGCCATTGTGAACCAGGGTTTGCATTTCACAGTACAACTGGTGGCGCTTTGCCGGGTCAGTTTCCGAGAGTGCCGCGGTAAGCAGGGTGCCCATCTTTGGATTGTTCCAGTAAGTATCGTTCCACGCAGCGCCCGGCGCGAACTGGATCGCCAATTGCGAATTCGCGGTCGGGCGCATGTTCCAGCTGACCACGTTGAGCGGCTCCTTCATCCAGACCGCGCCCCAGTACCCGTCGGTCGGCACCTTCTTCAGCTTCAGGTCGAAACCGATTTTGGCGCAGTTGGCCTGCGCCAGCAGGCACATGTCCTCAATACCTGACATGACCGGCGCGACGAACAGCTCCGCCGTGCCGTAACCGGATTTCTTGAAGTGGAACTTGGCCTTTTCCGGGTCGAATTCGCGCTGCGGTAATTCACTGCAAAAGTCAGGGCCGTGGGCTGTTGCTATCGGCGTGTCGTTACCGAGCGTGCCCTTGCCCTTGAGAATCCGCTTGACCACGCGTTTACGGTCCATGATGTACTGCAGGCCCTTTACGAAGTCGTCGTTGCTGCCGGGTTCGGAATTCTTCAGGCAACAGATACCCATCTGCAGCCCGGCCGGAACCGATAGCAATTTGGCGTCGTTGGAACTTTCGATTTGCCTGAAGGCTTTCGGGTCGACCTGCGAGATTATCTGCATGTCACCGGCGAGCAACGCGTTAATGCGGGCCACCGGATCGGTGATCGCGGTAATTTCTACGGCGTCGAGATTGGGGCCATCACGGAAATAGTTCTTGTTCCTGACGTGGACCGATTTAACCCCGGGCTGGAACGACTCCTGCACATAAGGGCCGGTGCCGATACCGCCGCCGGTAGAGCCGTTCTGAACAATCTTGGCCTGGTAGAGGCCCATCAGCACCGGCAAATCGGCGTTCGGCGAATTCATGATCGCCTTGACTTCCATCGGGCCGGTTTTCTTCCACTCGCCGACCGAGGTCAGGACCGACTTGATAACCGACTTTGAATCCTCGCCCTGGTGGCGTTTCATGCTGTAGACCACGTCATCGGCGGTCAGCTTCTTGCCGTCGTGCCAGCTAACGTCCTTGCGGAGCTTGAAGGTCCACTCGGTGGCGTCCTTGTTAGGTTCGAAGGATTCGGCCAGATCCGGTTGCGGCACCAGGCCTTCGGTGAGTCGCGCCAGGCTGTTATAAGTCGCGCGTCCGCGGGTATAGTCGATGGTCGACGTGAAAAGGGTCGGGTCGAGCTGATCATCGGGGCCGTGCAGGTTGGACGCGAATCGTAGTGAGCCGCCTTTTTTCGGCGTCGCGGCGAGTACCGACTTGCCGTCGGTTAACAACTGTTCCGCCACCGTCAGGGATACGCCGGTAACCATGGCGAGTTTGAGGGCATCGCGTCGAGAGACGCTACCGCTACCGCCTTTAACCATCTTGTCGACCAGGTCCTTGTCGGCCTGGGTCAAATCTCTGAAATTCAGTTCAGATTTTGTGTTTTTCATTTTCACTCCTCGGGTTGGATATCTCTAATTATATTATTGGTGGTCGATGAACGCCCCCTTAATCGGCATTACAGCGTTTTTCAGGCGAGAATTAAGGAGAGTACCGCGGGCATCTATCACTAATGAGTTATAGAGTAAAGCGAGCACCATTTATTGTCAAAAATTTGGAGTTATTGATAGGAGCAATCGATAAACTCGATTACGCCACGTCTGGCCGGGCTAAAAAGTGATCTCGGCTGTTATATACGATAGAGTAGCGCAATCCATACACACCAACCGATCCTGGATCCAATTTGTTCAAAACCCTCGGCACTGTCGTCGCGCTACTGCTCAGTTACGGCTTACTGCTGCTCGCCAATGGCCTGTTTTCGACGCTGCTCGGGGTGCGCACACAGGTCGAAGGCTTTTCCTCGACCCTGGTGGGCTTCATCGTCGCCGCCTATTTCGGCGGGCTGCTGCTGGGCGGTTTGTTTGCCGGCAGGGTGGTGACCCGGGTAGGGCATATTCGCTCTTTCGCAGCGTTCGCGTCGCTGATGTCGGTATCGGCGCTGATGCACCCCATATTCGTGTCGCCGCTGGCGTGGATGCTGTTTCGCATGCTCGGCGGATTTTGCATGGCGGGCATGATCATGGTCACCGAGAGCTGGCTCAACGAGGCGGCCAGCAACAAGACCCGTGGCCAGATCCTGTCGTTTTACATGATTACCAACTACTTCGCCGCCGGTTGCGGGCAATTCCTGCTGACCACCGGCGATCCGTCTCAA
>CALJQI010000123.1 GCA_937980285.1 uncultured Gammaproteobacteria bacterium
GGCACTTCGTATTTTTTCAAGGAGCCGACGCTGGACGTCATCCTGAAGAAACTGCCGGCGACGCTCGAGCTTTCCTTCGCGGCTTCGCTGATCATTATTTTCGTATCGATCCCGCTGGGCGTTTTCTGCGCCATCAAACCGCGCCACTGGTTCAGCCGCGTTACCATGGGGGTCAGCGTAATCGGCATCTCGATCCCGGTATTCCTGACCGCGCTGGCGCTAATATTCATTTTCTCTATAACCCTCGGCTGGATGCCCTCATTCGGCCGCGGCGAAGTGGTGCAGGTCTGGGGTTACTGGAGCACCAATTTCGCCAACTGGGACGGCCTGGTGCACATCATCATGCCGTCGATCGCGCTATCGTCGATCATGCTGCCGCTGTTCATCCGCCTGGTGCGGGCCGAAATGCTTGAGGTGCTGAGCTCGGAATATGTCAAGTTCGCGCGCGCCAAGGGCCTGTCGCCGATGCCGGTTTATCTCAAGCATGCGCTGAAGAACACCATGCTGCCGGTGATTACCGTCGGTGGCGTGCAAATCGGCATCATGGTGGCCTACACCATTCTGACCGAATCGGTATTCCAGTGGCCGGGCATGGGCTTCATGTTCCTGGAGGCGGTTAACCGTTCCGATATCCCGCTGATTACCGCCTATATCATGTTCGTCGGCTTCCTCTTCGTGGTCGTCAATACGCTGGTCGATCTGCTCTATGGCGTGATCAACCCGCAGGTCGACCTGGTCGGGAGGCGCCAATGAGCAACGCTGTGGCGACTCCCTGGCAGCGTCTGCTGCAATCCGACCTGGTGCATTATTACAAGCGCGACAAAGTCGCCATCGCGGCCAGCACTATCTTTTTGATTCTCGCCCTGATGGCGCTGCTGTCACCGGTGATCGCGCCTTTCGACCCCTACGACCTGACCCAGATCGACCTGATGGATTCGGAAATGCCGCCGGTCTGGCAGGAAGGCGCGGACGAGCGCTTCCTGCTCGGTACCGACGACCAGGGCCGCGACCTGTGGAGCACCATCCTGTACGGTATGCGTGTATCGCTGCTGATCGGAATCTGCGCGGTACTGTTGCAAGCCGCCATCGGCATTGTCATCGGCCTGGTTTCAGGTTATATCGGCGGCCGCGTCGACAATATCCTGATGCGCATCGCCGACGTTCAGCTGTCTTTTTCCACGCTTATGGTAGCGATTATCGTGCTGGCGATCGTCAAAAACGCCTTCGGCGGCGAGACTTACAGCAACTGGGCGATGCTGATCCTGATCCTTGTTATCGGCATTGCCGAGTGGCCCCAGATCGCGCGCACGGTGCGCTCGTCGGTGCTCGCGGAAAAGGAGAAGGAATACGTCGACGCCGCGGTCGTCATGGGTTTCGGCGCGGTACGTATCATGTTCAAGCATATCCTGCCCAACTGCCTGTCGCCGATTTTCGTCATCGCCACGGTGCAGATCGCCAACGCCATCATCACCGAGGCGGCGCTGTCCTTCCTCGGACTGGGCATGCCGGTGACCGAACCCAGCCTCGGTTCGCTGATCAGCATCGGCAAGGAATACCTCTACTCGGGCTCGTGGTGGATTACGCTGATCCCGGGATTCTTCCTGGTAGTCATCGTTATCGCCATCAACCTGATGGGCGATTTCCTGCGCGACGTATTCAACCCGCGCCTGTTCAAGGACTAACAACTGCCTGATTGACAAAGTCGTTCCCGCCGGGTGCGGAACACTTAGCGGGATTCTCGTATAAACTATCAGTCATACGTTTTAATATCCCCGCCAGGTGTTCCGCACCCGGCGGCGATGACTTCGAGAGATACGAGGTAATGCCTAGAAACATCCTGTTCATCATGTGCGACCAGCTGCGCTGGGATTACCTGTCCTGCTACGGGCATCTGAAACTGCACACGCCGAACATCGATGCGCTGGCCGCGCGCGGCGTTCGCTTCGACAACGCCTATTGCCAGGCGCCTCTTTGCGGACCGTCGCGCGCAAGCTTTTACAGCGGACGTTACGCATCGAGTCACGGTGTCATGGCCAACTCCGATCCGCTGCGGCTCGACGATCTGACCATCGCCGATTACCTGCGGCCGCTGGGCTATCGCAGCGCTCTGGTGGGCAAGACGGACAATCGCAAGGACCCGGAAATGATGACAGCCTTCGGCGTAGACCCCGAATCCAGCTATGCCCGCGCCGCCGCCTGCGGCGGATTCGAGCCCTTCGACTGGCACGAAGGACTGTATCCAGACGCGCTTTTACCCGAAGACCATGTTTACACGGCCTATCTGAATCGGCATGGCTATGCCGGTAAAAATCCCTGGCAGGACTACGCCAACAGCGGCGAAGACAGGGACGGGAACATCCGCTCGGGGTGGCGGCTGCGTAACTCGGTTTACCCCGCCCGGGTCGCCGAAGCGCATTCGGAAACCACCTACAGCACCAATCGCGCCATCGATTTCCTCGAACAGCAGGAGGGCGATCGACCCTGGTGCCTGCACCTGTCCTATATCAAGCCGCACTGGCCGTTGATCGCGCCAAAGCCCTATCACGACCTGTTCGCCAAAACCGAGGTCCAGGCGGTAACGCGCGACCGCAGCGAATTGCAGAAGCCACACCCGGTATACGCGGCCTTCATGGAACAGGAGTTCAGCGAAACCTGGGCTCGCGGCGACGTGCGCGAACAGTTGATCCCCGTTTACATGGGACTGGTGCGGCAGATCGACGACCAGCTCGGTCGCCTGTTCGACTACATGAAACAGCGCGAGCTGTTCGATAAAACCATGATCGTCTTTACCAGCGATCATGGCGACTATCTCGGCGATCACTGGCTTGGCGAGAAATACCTTTTTCACGAACCGTCGGCAAAAATTCCGATGATCATCGTCAACCCGAATTCAACCGCCGACGAAACCCGCGGCAGCGTTTGCACGCGCATGGTGGAAGCCATAGATCTGCTACCTACCTTTATCGAATTTGCCGGCGGCAACATCAATCACGAACGCGTCGAGGGCTTTTCGCTGATGCCGCTGCTGCGATCGCATATCGCGCCCGCGGACTGGCGCCAGTTCGCGGTCAGCGAAATCGATTACTCGGAAACCGGCGTGCGCGACCTGCTGCAGCTGGCGCCCTACGAATGCCGAGCGACCATGCTGCGCGACAATCGATGGAAATATATACACCACAACCGGTTTCGCCCGCAGTTGTTCGACCTGCAGCGCGATCCGCAGGAATTAATCGATCTGGGCGACGATTCGGAGCACGAAAAAATCCGCCAGCAAATGCGCCAGCTGGTGATTGACTGGCATTGCCGCCTGAAACCGCGAATCGGGGCGCCCTACGACAACCTGGCCGCGGTAGGGCCCGAGTACGACGAAGCCCGCGGCATCGTCATCGGCCGATGGTGATCGTTGAGTAGAGTATATTTCGATGCGCATACTGATCCTTGTCGCGGGTTTGCTGCCGCTGCTATTCGTTCAGGCCGGAGCCAGGGGACTGGACCTGCACGCGCTGTGGGATGACCGCTGCGCCGAATGTCACGGTCATTCCGCCGAGTTTGCGCGCAAGTACCTGACAATCACCGGCGGGCTGCTGCAGGGACGTCACCACAAGCTCGACCTGCACAAGTTCCTTCAGCACCACTATCCACCGGCCGGGGAAGTCGATGCCATCTACCAGATGCTGCTGGCGCAAACGAGCACGCCACCGCGTTTCAGCCCCGAGTGCGGAAATTGCCATGGCAATGCGGCTGAATTCCTGCGCAATTCGATGATCTTGAAAGACGGCGAGCTGAAAATCCTCAAGTCCGGGGATTCGCTACAACCGTTCCTGCAAAACCATCGCGATCTGACCCGGGACGACATCGATTTCTATATGGGCCTGTTCACCCGTCTCGCGCGCGAAATCTATCGCCCCTGATACAGGCATCTACTGCGCCTATTGCTGGAAATGGTAATAGGTCTGATTGAGGTACTCGACCACGTCGTCGACGTCTTCGTCGAACCAGGCGAGTTCGAGCGAATCCTTGCAAAATCGCACCTGTAGACCGAGGCGCTCCAGCGTGCGAACATTCCGCTCGTCGCGGGTGTAGACGCTTTCCTGGTGGCAACCGGTGCAGTTTTCAAAATGCAGGTCGTCGCCGTTTTCGATGTCGGCGGCCTCGGCCCGCATGACAAAAACAACCGCGAACAATACCAGTTTACAATTCTTCATATCTATCCTCGTGATTGGTATAACCCGCCTCAACCCAGGAAGAAGCGCATCATCCATTGGCCCCAGATATGCCCGTCGGGAGTGCCTTTGTCAATCTGATGCATCGCGCGCTCGCGCTGTGCCTCGGTCAGGCTTTCGGTGGCGTCGACGAAATTCGTCATCGACAGCCGCGACTGTTCCGGGTGTCCCTGGAAACACATGACATTATCACCCAGGGTATAACCGTAGTCGTCGTAATCGTCGGTATGGGCGAATGCCCGCGCCCCGTCCGGCAGACGGGTAACGCGTTCCTGGTTGAAGTGGTACATGCCGGTAACGCTGGCCGACGGTTGCATCCAGTCATGCCCGCGGCTGATATGTACGTCGAAGTTACCGATCAACCAGCCGTTTTCGTTGTGCCCGACCTCGCCGCCGAAGGCGCGCGCCACCAGCTGATGTCCGAAGCAGGAACCGACCACGCGCTTGTCCTTGCGCGCGGCCTGCCGTATTAACTCGGTCAGGCGCACGATCCAGTCATGCCGGTCGTGCACGCTGCAGGGGCTGCCGGTCACCAGGATCGCGTCATAGTCGTCGATGCTGTCGGGAAAGTGATGCTGCGAGACGAAAAAACTGTGCAGCCGCGCGGCCGGATTTTGCGGCTGCAACAGGGTGACGAATTTCTGCGAATCGGTTATCCCCCGATCGTCCGCCCAGTAACTCTCGGGGACGGCATCCAGGATCGCGATGCGGACAGCCTTACTCATGAATATCCAGCCTGCGTAAAATTGATTGACTCCAGTTCGAACGATACCTGAAAATTCGAGTTTGAAAACCCCGCGAAACCTTATCGAGCAATCTTATGACACCCGAGGAATTCCGCAGCGCAGGACACCAGTTGATCGACTGGATCGCCGATTATCGCAGCAGCATCGAACAACGGCCGGTGCGCGCACAGATCGAACCGGGAGACGTTCGCCGCGCATTCTCGCAACTAGCGCCCGAATCGCCGTCCGGAGCGGCGCAATTACTGGCCGATCTCGAACAGAAAATCGTACCCGGAATCACCCAGGTGCAGCACCCGATGCACTATGGCTGGTTTCCGTCGAACGCCTCGCTTGCGTCGACACTTGGCGATATCGCGAGTTCCGGGCTCGGTTGTCTCGGCATTTCCTGGGAGAGCTGCCCTGCGCTGACCGAACTGGAGGAAGTCGTCTGCGACTGGATGCGCCAGCTCACCGGATTATCCGATAGCTGGGAGGGCTGCATCCAGGATACAGCATCGACTTCCTGCCTGACCGCGTTGCTGATTGCGCGCGAGCGCGCGAGCGACTACTCGGAGAATCGCGGCGGATTGCAGGCCGAGGAAAAACCCTTAATCGTCTATACCACCGAGGAAGCGCATTCGTCGGTGGTCAAGGCCGCGCTACTGGCCGGGTTCGGACGCGATAATCTGCGCATGGTGCCGATGGATGCGCAATCGCGCGCAATGTCGGCGCCCGCGCTGGCGCGCCAGATCGAGGCCGACTTCGCCGCCGGTAATCTGCCCTGCGCGATCGTGGCGTCGATCGGATCGACCGGGGTTACCGCCTTCGACCCGCTAGCCGAGATTACCGAAATCGCGGCCGAGCACATGATCTGGGTGCACGTCGACGCGGCGATGGCCGGTAGCGCCATGCTGCTGCCCGAATGCCGTCACCTGTGGCAGGGGGTCGAGCAGGCCGACTCGATCGCGTGGAATCCGCACAAGTGGATGGGCACCATCCTCGATTGCTCGCTGTTTTACCTGCGCGACGTACAGCACATGGTGCGCGTGATGTCGACCAACCCCAGCTACCTTCGCTCCAGCGTCGACGACGAGGTGCGCCAGTATCGCGACTGGGGCATACCTCTGGGACGTCGCTTCCGGGCGCTCAAGCTTTGGTATCACCTCGGAATCGACGGCGTCGACGCGATTCGGCAGCGACTGCGGCGCGACCTCGACAACGCCCAGTGGTTTGCGCAACAGGTCGGCGCCAGCGAGCACTGGCAGGTGCTGGCGCCGGTGCGGCTGCAAACGGTCTGCATCCGCCACCAGCCTCCCGGGATCGAAGGCGAGGCGCTGGATCGACATACCCTGGCCTGGGTGAACAGCATCAACCGGTCGGGGGAAGCCTTCATGAGCCCGTCCCAGCTGGACGGGCGCTGGATGGTTCGCGTATCGATCGGTGTCGAGGCAACCACAAGGGAGCATCTGCAGAATCTGTGGCAGTTGATTCAGGCGCGGGCGAGCGAGGTCGCAGACGGATAAGTCCGGCGTTTAAAATCAAAAGACATTGTTCTGGAAAAAGGATACATTACGCGCTTTTCAGCCCCAATCGGTAGTAAATCAAGATGGCGAATATCACCTGGAAAATGGAAGACGGCAGCGAAATCACCGTCGACGTCAAAGACGGCCTGAACCTGATGGAAGCCGCCACCGCCAACAACGTGCCTCATATCGAGGGCGAATGCGGCGGCTGTCTTTCATGCGCCACCTGCCACGTATTCGTCGACCCCGAATGGCTGTCCAGAACCGGCGAAGTCGACGACATCGAGGACACCATGCTGGAAATGACCGATGTCGAGCGCGAGGACAACAGCCGCCTCAGCTGCCAGATAATCGCGTCGCCCGAACTCGACGGCCTGGTGTTGCACGTACCGGAACCGGAGTAGGCCGGTGTCCGCGCCCGTTGTCATCGTCGGTGCGGGCCAGGCGGCCGCCTCATTTATTTCGCGCCACGCGGCGCTTGGCTGTAGCGAAAAACTGCTGCTGATCGGAGAAGAACCGCACCCCCCCTATCAGCGACCGCCGCTGTCGAAAAAATACCTGCTCGGCGAACTCGAACGCGAGCGCCTGTTCATCCGCCCGCTGGAATGGTATGCGCAACAGGGCGTCGAAACCCGCTTCGATACGCGTATCGATGAAATCAGGCCCGACCAAAGGCAGGTCATTACCGCCGACGGCGACCGCATCGAGTACGACAAGCTCATCCTCTGCACCGGGTCGCAGGCGCGTCGCCTGCCCGCCGGGATCGGCGGCGAGCTGCCGGGTGTATACACGCTGCGCAATATCGCGGACATCGACCGCATGGCGCCCGAATTCCAGGCCGCTCGCAGGCTGCTGGTGGTTGGCGGCGGCTACATCGGGCTCGAGGCCGCGGCCGTCGCGCGCCAGCTGGGGCTCGAAGTCACGCTACTTGAAATGGCCGACCGCATCTTGCAGCGCGTTGCCGCAGCCGAAACTTCGGATTATTTTCGAAAATTGCACAGCGGGCATGGCGTGGATCTGCGCGAGTCGACGCGCCTGACTCGCTTGCTCGAAGGCGATGGCGCGATCCGCGGCGCCGAGCTCGAATCCGGTGAAATCATCGACGCCGACCTGGTGCTGGTCGGCATCGGCGGCAGCCCGAACACCGAACTGGCGCAGGCGGCCGGGCTCGATTGCGACAACGGCATACGGGTGAACGATATTTGCCAGTCTTCGGACAGCAGTATTTTTGCCGCCGGCGATTGCGCAAGCTTCAGCCGCAACGGCCAGCAGATCCGGCTCGAGTCGGTACAGAATGCGGCCGACCAGGGCGACCTGATCGCGCGCGTACTGGCAGGCGAGGACGTCAGTTATACCGCGTTGCCGTGGTTCTGGTCAGACCAGTACGACTGCAAGCTGCAGATCGTGGGCC
>CALJQI010000124.1 GCA_937980285.1 uncultured Gammaproteobacteria bacterium
CCTTGATCGCGGTTTCGATATTGCGCATATCGTTCATCGCGTCGAAGATGCGGAACACGTCCATGCCGTTGTCGGCGCAGCGCGCGACGAACTTTTCGATCACGTCGTCGGCGTAGTGGCGGTAACCGAGCGCGTTCTGGCCGCGCAGCAGCATTTGCATCGGCGTGTTCGGCATCGCCGCCTTGAGCTGGCGCAATCGCTCCCAGGGATCTTCGCCGAGGTAGCGAATGCAGGCGTCGAAGGTGGCGCCGCCCCAGGTTTCGAGCGACCAGAAGCCGACCTTGTCGAGTTTTTCCGCGATCGGCAGCATGTCTTCGATGCGCACCCGCGTCGCCAGCAGCGACTGGGAGGCATCACGTAAAACCAGGTCGGTTATCAACAGGGGATTCGACATATTATGGGTTCCTGTTTTTTCGGTATTGTTGAATCGCGGCAGAAATCGCCGCGATGTGGTCGTTGTTGACGGCGGGGCGAACGGGCGATGGCGTCGCGGCCAGCGTTGGGCTGGATTCTTCGGGCACGATTCTGGAAACCAGGGTAATGAGTCCGATCAGCAGGACCAGGATAATGAAAACCGCGCCCATGCCGAGGCCAAGCAGCTGCAAACTCTGTACTAGTAGTTGCTCAATTTCCATGATGGATCGATCGGCTTACCCAAAAAGATCGCGAATTATACTATTGAAATCGACAGATTTCAGGTCTCTCTGCCAAGCCAGGATGACCTGGTGCAGAGCTTGTTTCATTTTTTCGCGGCACGCAAGCTTTGTACCGTCGCGCTCGGCGTCAGAATGTTCGGATCGAGCTGAATTTCGATTAGCGCCGGCTTTGCCGCCGCCATGCAGCGTTCCAGCGCGGCTTCGAACTGTTCGCTCTTGTGCACCCGTTCGCCGTGAGCGCCGTGCGCTTCGGCGAGCGCGACAAAGTCCGGGTTGACCATGTCGGTACCGATCACGCGTTCGGGATACTCGCGCTCCTGGTGCATGCGGATGGTGGCGTAAATGCCGTTGTTGACCACGATCACGATAATGTTGGCGCGGTACTGCATCGCGGTCGCCAGCTCCTGGGCGTTCATCATGAAATCGCCGTCGCCGGTAACCGCGACCACGCAACGATGCGGATAGCGCAGACTGGCGGCAATCGCGGCCGGCAGTCCGTAACCCATGGTGCCGCTGGTCGGCGCCAGCTGGGTGCGATACTCGCGGTAACGGAAAAACCGGTGCAGCCAGCCGGTATTGTTGCCGGCGCCGTTGCAAACGATGGCATTTTGCGGCAGCTGCTTGCGCATGCTGTGAATAACGTCGGAAAACTGCAGCTCGCCTTCGACCTCGATTGATCGGTTCCAGTCCAGGTAATCCTGGTGCGCCTGCGTTACCCGCTGCCGGCGCGCTTCGGCATTTTGCGGAATCGATTGCAGTTGCGCCAGCGCGGTGACGAAGCGATCGCTGCTGGCATTGATCGCGAGTTTCGGCTGGTAAACGTGGCCGAGCTCTTCGGCGCCGGGGTAAATGTGGATCATATCCTGCCGCGGGCAGGGGATTTCGATCAGGCTGAAACCAGCGGTGGTCATTTCGCCCAGGCGTGCGCCGATGACCAGCAGGCAATCGGCCTCGTCGACGCGACGGGTCAGCGCCGGGTTGACGCCAAGCCCGAGGTCACCGCCATAGTTGGGATGTTCGTTGTCGAAGAAATCCTGGCAGCGGAACGAATTCACGACCGGGATTTCGCTGGCCGCGGCGAAGTCTTGCAGCCGCAGGCGTAAATCGTCGCTCCAGCCGCTGCCGCCGACAATGATTAGCGGACGCTCGGCTATTGCCAGCATATCGGCGGTTTGCCTGACGTCTTCGGCCGCCGGGCTGGTTTTGACAGCTTGCCAGCGGCCAGCATCGCCGCTATCGGTCGAATCGGTGAGCATATCCTCGGGCAGGGCCAGCACCACCGGGCCGGGGCGACCGCTGGTGGCGACGCTGAAAGCGCGATTGAGATACTCGGGGATACGGTCGGCATCGTCGATTTGCGCGACCCACTTCGCGACCTCGGAAAACATCCGCCGGTAGTCTATCTCCTGGAAGGCTTCGCGGTCAGTGTCCTTGCGCGCGATCTGGCCGATCAGCAGGATCATGGGAGTCGAGTCCTGTAGCGCCACGTGCAGGCCGCCGCTGGCGTTTGTGGCGCCCGGACCGCGCGTAACGAAGCAGACTCCCGGCCTGCCGGTTAACTTGCCCTCGGCTTCGCTCATGTAGGCCGCGCCGCCCTCGTTGCGGCATACCACCAGGTCGATTTCGCTGCGGTCGAAGAGCGCGTCCAGCGCGGCGAGGTAGCTTTCCCCCGGAATGCAGAAGATGCGTTCAACCGAGTTGATCTTGAGCGCGTCGATCAAAACCTCGGCGCCGCTGCGGGAATTATTCTCTGTGGTCAAGTTGTCGGGCTACGAATCGTTGGCGATTACAAATCGGTTTCTGCCACTGTTCTTGGCGTCGTACATCGCTTGCTCGGCGCTTTTGATCAGGCTATCCGTATCTTCTCCATGATCGCGGTAAAAAGCAATGCCTATGCTGGTCGAGAGTGTCGTTTGGCTGTTTCAGCTGGTCGGGCTCGATAAACAACAAGGCCAGACGCCCGTCTGACGGATTTCGGATTTACGATTGGTCCAGGAGCCGGGAGCTTCTCCGTCGGCTGCAGGTAATGGTTCCCGCATCGCGCTCCTGTTGCCAGCCGTTTCTTATCGACTGTTGCTAACTCGCCTTGAGCCTGGCTTTTTCATGGTCGCGGAAATACCTGGCCCGCGCGAAAAAAGTATAGGCGACGATGGCGGAATAACCCTAAAATTCCGTGCATGCTGTCGACACATGCAAAAGGCCTGCTGATCACGGCCTGCGGCGTCCTGGTGATATCGCCGGATGGCCTGCTGACGC
>CALJQI010000125.1 GCA_937980285.1 uncultured Gammaproteobacteria bacterium
TAACAGTTGCTCGGGATCCAGGCGGTAGGGCGTCAGTATCTTCGACAGTTTATTCATGGCGACAATTTCGCCGTTACCGTCGAGCTCGAAACGCAGCACGGTTTTTTCATCGTCGACCTGCTCCAGCACCAGTTGATCGATAAAAACCAGGCGCAGTACCGGGTTGACCTTTTCGATCTTGACGTTTGCCCTGACCGGCTTTTTACTTTGCGACTCGTAGTAATGCAGGTTGACGATGTACTCGCCCGAAATAATGCCGCGAATCGTCACTACTTCCTGGTTGATCGGATGCACCACCTTTTCCCCGTTGATGGTGACCGTATCGTTGAGGTCGCCGCGATCGTCGCGGTCGAGGTTGAGCCAGCCGGCCTCCTTGCGCAGGTAGGAAACCGTCTCCTGGTAGGGGTCCTGGACCCACAGGTCGATATCGTCGGGCTGATCCTCGGGCCATATAACGGTGATGATGTATTCGGCCTTGTAGTTGATATTGCCGAGTTTGGCGATCGGGTTCATGAAGATGATCGATATGAAAAACAGCAAGGTAAATCCCAGCAGGACGTTGAAAAGCAAATCCGTAAACGGATCGGAAAGCTGGTGGCTGTGACGATTCGCTTTCATCTCGTCTTCAGCCGATAAGTCACTTCACGCACGTCGTCGAGCAGGTTGTCGACGCTCCAGTCGAGCAATTGATACTTGATGTTCAGCAATACCCCGCAACTCATGCCGGTCAGGGTTGTAAACAGCGCGACTTTCATGCCGCCGCTCATTTGCGCCAGCAGCTTCTGCATGACGTTGATATCGATACTGTTCAGATCGACCAGCGAGCCGAGCATGAAGATAAAACCGATGACGGTGCCGAGTAGCCCGAGCTTGAGCATCAGGTCGGCAATCACGTACCCGAAGCGGTACTGCCCGCGGCAACGCCCGTCGAGCACTTCGATCAGCAATTCGCCGGATTCCTCCTGTTCCGCGGCCGGTTGCCGCAATAGCGAAAAATAACGGTGTACATTGCTGTTGCCGGCCGGTTCCGAACACTCGGATACGAGATCCCTGCTTTCGATAGACAGCTGGTAGGATACCCGCATCACGTGTAGACTCGCGGCCAGGTAAATCACCAGGATCGCGCGCGAGATAAAACTGTAGTCCTCGGCCAGCAGCGTCGGTAACAACCCGCTATCGGCCAGCAAGTAAGCGAAAAACAGCTCGACCGCCAGCAATCCGGCGAAAATCGCCAGCAGCCCGAAAGGTTTGTCGATTATCGATTTCATTGATTTTCCCGACCTTCTGCCGGCCATATTAAGCCATGCATTCGAGGCTGCAAACGAAAAACCGGGATTTGCCGCCTGTTGCAGGGGTATATACCCAATAACCCTACAGTCTATCCCAGAATATATATTCGTATATTAGATTTCCCTAATACAATGGAGGCTCATTTTATGGGGGATCAAACCATGATCAAGAAAAGTATTGTTACATTAGTATTAGCTTTGGGCCTGGGAACTGGTAGCGCATACGCGGCTGAAACACCGGCACCCGCTGCAGGCACCGCCAATCCGGCAGAAATGATGAATCCTTTCGCCTGGATGGGCATGATGAACAGCCAGCCTAACGTTGCGCACATGAACCTGGCTCGTCCGGAAGGTTACCAGGTGTTCATGAACCCGATGAACTACGGTCAATTCATGAATCCGGCGACCTACGGCCAGTTCATGACTCCGCAATTTTACATGCAGTTCGCCGATCCGAATAACATGATGGCATGGATGAACCCGGCCGCTTACAGCGCTTACATGAACCCGGCCACCTACATGAACATGATGAACCCGATGGCTTACATGCAGTTCATGAATCCCGGCACCTACATGCAGCCGATGAATCCCGCCAACTACCAGGTTTTCATGGATCCGAACACCTACATGTCGTGGATGAATCCTAACGCATACGTCCCGGGCGGCACCACTGCCAGCGCCACCGGCGCCAACACCTTCAACTGGTTCGATCCGAATGCATGGACCGGCATGATGACTCCCCAGGCTCCGGCCCAGGGACAGGCGCCAGCACAGCAGTAATCTAGTCATTGAAAAGCGAATGCAAAAATGGGAAGCTGGGCGGCCTGATCTGAAGTAACTTCGACGATGGCAAGAAAGCTTCTCGCATTCGCAATTCTTTTATGGGCCCTGCCGGCCCTGCTGCAAGCGGCAACCCCGAGGGACCCGTACCAGTTCTTCTTCGAACAGTCCCTGGGCGATCTCACCGAAGAGCTCGAAATCGCGCGCGAGGAAGGAAAACAGGGCGTTTTCCTTTTTTTCGAAATGGACGAATGTCCGTTTTGCCATCGCATGAAACAAACCGTGCTCAACCAGCCTGAAGTTCAGGCATATTTCAAACAACATTTCCATTCGCTGGCGATTGATATCGAAGGCGATATCGATATTGTCGATTTCGGCGGCGACGATACCACGCAAAAAGAATTCGCCAGAAAGAACCGCGTACGCGCAACGCCGATGCTCGCTTTCTACGATCTCGAGGGCAATCGGATTTTCAAGTACGTGGGCGCGCCTTCGGGCATGCAGGAATTCATCTGGATGGGCGAATACATCATCAACAAGGTCTACCTGCAAAAAGATGATTCGGGCCGAAACATCAAGTTCGCCCGATACAAACGAATGAAGAAAAAGGCGCTTTAAAGCGCCCGCGTCGCAATCATAGCCAGCCATCGCTGCGCTTCACTGAACCGGGGTATAAGTCGAGCAAATGATCTTAAGCGCATTCACTCGATCGAGTCTTTTCTGCTTGCTGATGTGCTCGCCCGTGGCCGCGCAACAGAACGACCCGCTGCCCGAGCCGCTGACTTTCGAGGCCGCGCTCGATACCGCCGGCAATCCCTCGCACTTCGAACTGATACAGATCGAGCAGCAGCTGCAGGCGCTCAGGGCCGAACTGGGCATCAGGCAGGGTGAGTACGGTTTCAGCGTCGATTTCAAGGGCCGCCTGCGCGAAATAGGCACTTCCGATTTCGCCCTCCCCGGCGACGACGACGGCGACAATGCGGCCAGCCTGATCGTATCAAAGCCGCTATACGATTTCGGCCTGCAAAACTCGCGTGAAAACTACCTGGCGCTGCAACTGCAGGCGCTGGAGTATCAAAAGCAAATGAAAATCGAACGGCGGCGGCTGGAAATCATGGAAAGGTATTTTGACGTGCTCAACGCCGATAACGATTTCATCAGCGAAAACGAGGCGCTGGCGATCGGGTTCATCCGCTATGACAACGCGCTGGAAGACCAGGAACTCGGCCTGGTGTCGGAAATCGACGTGCTGCGCCTGCAGTCCGAATACGAACTGACTCGTCAAAAACGCTCGCTCGCGGTACACCGGCAACGCCTGACGCGCGCCATGCTGGCCGAAGCCATGGGCTATCCCGAGCAGCTGTCTTCGGATCTCGAAGCACCGCAGATCGACTCGCGGCGAAGCCTGCCCGATGACCTCGACGCCATGGTTGAGCGCGCCCTGAGCCAAAGCCCCGAAGCACAGCTGGCCTTTGCCAGGACACGGGCCGCCCATGCCGCCATCGGCATCGCCGATTCCAGCAATAACCCGAGCCTGGATCTCGAGCTCGAGGTATCCAGTTACGAGCGTGAAAGCCGACTTCGCGACGACTGGCGCGCCAGCCTGTATATCGAAATCCCGATCTATTCCTCGGCTTCCTCGGATAAGGTAGACCTGGCGCAGGCGAAACACCGACTTGCGCTGGCCGACCAGCAGCAAATGCAATCGCATCTGCGGCTCGAAATACTCGAGTTATGGCAGCAAGTTCAGCAACTACAGCTAAAACTGCAGGGGCATGTCATCGAACAGGATTACCGCGACAAATACCTGGACCGCAGCCGCGCCGAGTACGAACTCGAGTTCAAAACCGACCTCGGCGATTCGATGGTGCTTTATTCGCGCAGCAATGCGCAACGTCTGCGGTCTTTATACGCTTTCGAACTGGCATACCAGCGCCTGGTGGCGCTGATAGGTATCGATTTCATCAACCAGACCCCGTCCCAATAAATGGAGATCAACATGCGTTTCCTGCTGACCCTGTTGCTTGTTATCGGATCATCGCCCGTTTTCGCGATCGATCTGGATGCGCGTATCGATTTCGCGCAACGACTGGAACTGAACAGCAGCGTCAGCGCGCGCGTCGAATCGATCCATGTCGCAATCGGTCAGCAGGTAGCACAGAACGAACTGCTGCTGACGCTGGGAACAACCAGCCTGCAGGCGGGCGCGGATATGGCCAGGGCCGAAGCCGATGCGGCGGCACCGCACGCCGAGAACATGGCAACCGAGCTGGAGAAGGCCCGCGAGCTATTCGATCGCGATTCGCTGGCGATGGTCGAATTGCAGCACGCCGAACAGAATTTCGCCATCGCGGAGGCGAAACTGCGGGCCGCGCGGGCAAAACTGGCGCGCGCCGAGTACCTGCTGTCGCAGTCGGAAATTCGCGCGCCGATTGCCGGCATCGTGCTCGCCATCGAGGCAGGCCGCGGACAGTACATCAATACCCGGGTCAGCAACCAGACCCTGATCACGATCGCGGACAACAACTCGATGATCGCGACCGCCCTGTTACCGCTGGAACAGTGGAACGAGAATCTGTTGCATCGAAAGGTGCGCATCAGTTACGGCAAACAGAGTTTCCAGGGGCGGGTAGTGTCGATCGGTCACCAGCTCACCAGCGGCGACAACAATCACCCGGCGACAACCCTGCGGGTAAAGTTCGATACCGGCGGCAAGCTAGCGGCGGGATTAACGGTGAAAGTCAGTATTGCCGGGGATTGAACCCCTGTCGATTAGTATCGATAGCCAGCTTTCGTGGTCTGTTGTACAGTGACGGCTGACAA
>CALJQI010000126.1 GCA_937980285.1 uncultured Gammaproteobacteria bacterium
CCTTCAACGTCAGCCAGGCCGAGGCCGGGCTGGTCGAGGAAAACGATGAATTATTCCGCCATCTCGGTTTCGGCGTGGAACGGCTCGGCCCCGAGCAGATTCGGTTACGCGCGGTGCCGGCGTTGTTGAAAAACGCCGACAGCGAGCAATTGTTGCGCGACGTGCTGGCCGACCTGGTCGAGCACGGCAGGTCGCAGCGCGTGCAGCAGTATCAGAACGAAATGCTGGCGACCATGGCCTGTCACGCCTCGGTGCGCGCCAATCGCCTGCTGTCGATCGATGAAATGAATGCACTGCTGCGCGATATCGAGCATACCGAGCGCAGCGGGCAGTGCAATCACGGGCGCCCGACCTGGAAGCAGCTCAGCCTGGATCAGCTCGACAGGCTTTTCCTGCGCGGACAGTAGCATGGCCGCGGCCAGGGTTTTTTTCCTGATGGGGGCGACCGCCACCGGCAAGACCGATCTCGCGCTTGAAATCGCCAGGCGCTTCGATGCAGAAATCATCAGTGTCGATTCGGCGCTGGTCTATCGCGGCATGGATATCGGCACCGCGAAGCCGGATCCGTCGGTGTTGCAAAGCGTGCCGCATCACCTGATCGATATCCTCGATCCGGCGGACGCCTGGTCGGCCTGGGATTTCGTGCAGCGTAGCCGCCAGCTGATCGACGATATCAGCGCGCGCGGCCGTATCCCGCTGCTGGCCGGCGGTACGATGCTGTACTACCATGCCTTGGAACAGGGACTGAATCGGCTGCCCGAGGCCGATGAAGCGCTGCGCCAGCGCCTCGACAGGGAAGCCCGCGAGCGCGGCTGGGCGTTCATGCATAAAAAGCTGGCCGCCGTCGATGCCGCCAGTGCGGATCGCATCAAGCCTTCCGACGCGCAGCGGATTCAGCGTGCGCTAGAGGTATTCGAGCTTTCCGGGGAGCCGTTGTCGAAGCTGCAGCAACAGGAATCCAGCGGTTATCCGGGCGGCATTGAAAAAATTATTCTCGCCGCCAACGACCGCGCCGAGCTGCATCGGCGCATCGAACAGCGTTTTCTGCAGATGCTGCGGCAGGGATTTATCGACGAGGTGTCGGCGCTAAGGCGGCGCGGCGATCTCGATCTGTCGATGCCGTCGATGCGTTGCGTTGGTTACCGCCAGCTGTGGCAGCATCTCGACGGCGAGTTTTCGCACCGCGAGATGATCGACAGGGCGATTGCGGCGACCCGGCAGTTGGCCAAGCGGCAGATTACCTGGTTACGAAAACAACCGCCCGAACTGAGCTTTGATTGCCTGAATTACCGTAAAGGTGATATATTCCGACGAATTGAGGCCGTAATTTCACGACCTTGATCGGAACGTTATTAAACGAAGGGAATCAAAAACTCTGCCTGACGGTGAAATTCGTTTTAAGGTAGATAAACAATAATAACTTTAAGGAGTGCAAATTATGTCCAAAGGGCAAATGTTACAAGAACCCTATCTGAACGCTTTACGAAGAGAGCATGTGCCGGTTTCAATTTTCCTGGTTAACGGAATCAAGCTGCAGGGGCAGATCGAATCCTTCGACCAGTTCGTCGTGCTGCTCAAGAATAATGTTAGTCAAATGGTGTATAAACACGCCATTTCTACCATTGTTCCCGCACGAAATGTTCATATCGATCACCCCCATGCGGAAGACGGCGAGGGCAACCGTTAACATCGATGTACCGCATATGAACTGGAGCGGAGGCCTCGTTGTTTGAATTCGAGCGGCCCCGGGGTGGTGAGCGAGCGCTTCTGGTCCATATCAACTTTCCCCACCAGCCAGATCAGGACGATCTGGACGAGTTTGTCGAACTGGTCCGTTCGGCCGATGTAATCGACGTCGATCTGATAATCGGTAGCCGCCAGCAACCGTCGGCGAAAACCTTTATCGGCAAGGGCAAGCTCGAGGAGATAGCAGCGCAGGTTGCGGCTCGTGAAGTCGACGTGGTGCTGTTCAACCACCCGCTGTCGCCCTCGCAGGAGCGGAACCTGGAATCTGCGCTCAAATGCCGGGTGCTGGATAGAACCGGCCTGATACTCGATATATTCGCCCAGCGAGCGCAATCGTTCGAAGGCAAGCTGCAGGTCGAACTGGCGCAGCTCAAGCACCTGTCATCCCGCCTGGTCAGGGGCTGGACCCATCTCGAGCGGCAAAAGGGCGGTATCGGCTTACGCGGCCCCGGCGAAACCCAGCTCGAGACCGATCGACGCCTGCTGGGTAAGCGTATCAAGTACCTGAACAATCGACTGACCAAGGTTTCACGCCAGCGTGAACAAAGCCGCCAGGCGCGCACCAAGGCCGATATCCCGACGGTATCGCTGGTGGGGTATACCAATGCCGGCAAGTCGACGCTTTTCAACGCGCTGACCGAGTCCTCGGTTTACGCCGCCGACAAGCTGTTTGCGACGCTGGACCCGACCCTGCGAAAACTGCAGTTGAGCGAACAGCAGGACATCATCCTCGCCGATACGGTGGGCTTTATCCGCCATTTACCGCATGACCTGGTGGCCGCGTTCCGCGCCACCTTGCTGGAAACCCGGGAAGCCGACCTGATCCTGCATGTGGTGGATTGCTCGGACGACAGCCGCCAGGAGAAAATCGAGGCGGTCGACCGGATTTTGCAGGAAGTGGGTGCCGCGGAAGTGCCGCAACTGCTGGTTTACAACAAGATCGACCTGCTCGAACTA
>CALJQI010000127.1 GCA_937980285.1 uncultured Gammaproteobacteria bacterium
TTGGGCGGTAGCGGGTTGAGCGTATACATGGTGGCGACCTGTGCGGCTGTCGGGAAGGCGGCCGGGCTGGCGGTAACCGCTTCGTCAATCATCGGGATCGATGACTTGTTGGCGGTTGCATACCAGGTGTAATTACTATCAGCGGCGCCGACTTCCGGGCGCATCATGTAATTCAGGAACAGGTGCGCGTTTTCGACATTCTTGGCGTCGCCAGGAATTACCCATCCGTCGACCCAGAAGTTGGGGATAGCGGGCAGGAAGAAATCGAGACTGACGCCGGTATCGGCTTCTTCGGCGCCAGACATGGCTAACAGGCCGTCCGGTCCCCAGGTAACGGCAACGCAGAACTCTTTTTGCGGCATGCGCTGATAGGCGTAATTGTCGAAGGTCTTGATATAGGGACGAACCTTTTTCAGCATATCCTCGACCTTCTGGTAATCGGCCCTGTTGGTCGAGTCCGGATCCATTCCCATGTAGGCCAGCGCCATCGGGATAACGTCAGTGGGAGAATCCAGGAAGGAAACGCCGCACTTGGCCAGTTCCTTCATATGCTTGGGATCGAAGATCATGCTGATATCGCCGATCGGCGCGTCCGGATAGGTTTTCAAAACCAGTTCCTTGTTATAGGTCACGCCATGGGTGCCCCACATGAACGGTACGATGTAATTATGACCTGGGTCCCACTTTTGTCCCAGTTGCGCCATGACGTCGGGGCTCATGTGCTTGAAGTTTGGCAGCTTGGTCTTGTCGATTTTGCGCAGGATTCCGCCTTTCATCAGGCGAGCAGCCTGCGAAGCCGCGTGTGAAACCACGTCGTATCCCGAGTTGCCGGCCAAAAGTTTGGAATCGATCGCTTCGACCGAATCGTAGGGCGTGAAGGTGACTTCGACGTCGTATTCCTTGGCGAAATTCTCGATCGTGTCTTCGGCCATGTACTCGGCCCAGTTGCTGACGTTGAGCTTGCCGGCAGCGGTTGCGACGGTGGCGCCAGCCAGCATGGCCGCGGTAGTCAGGCCGATCAGGCTGGTCTTAAAAGCGGTGTCTTTCATTTACTTCTCCTCGATAGTGCTTACTAGTTTATGAATAACCAAACTTATTATAGTGGTTCCATTCTGTACCGCTGCTTAATGGCGATAGCAGGGTCAAATCCATTCGCAGAATGCGGACATTAGCATAATGACGAATAGCCTGTCACATCAATAGTCTGGGCGGATTTTAGCATAAAAGAAATAAAATGTGATCACAATTTTTGAGAGCCGGCGCCGGCCGCCGCCGGGTAGGCGCAATCGATCAGCTCGAATGCGGCCTGGATCGCCCGGTCGCGCTTGAATCCCGAGTTGCCGAGCAGGAAATTCTGCCACTGACCGTCGATCATGCCCTCGATGCTGAGCGCGGCAGTGCCCGCGCCGAGGCTCGCTCCGTGCCGATTTTCGATGGCTTCGCACAGTGTCAGCAGCTTTTCCGAAAACGCCTGGTCGCTGCTGCCGCAAATCTTCATGTATTTCGGTCGTGATCGCGATTCGCCCCAGAAGGCGAACCAGACGCTGATTTTTTTGCGATTGCATATATGCGGCGCAAAAGCCGACCGCGCCATGGCGCGCAGTTGCTGGTAAGGATTGTCGCCGGCCGCGGCGACCGCCTGCTGCCAGTTTGCCTGATACTCGTCGTTGAGGTGATGCAAGGTCTGTTCGAGCAGGGCGTCCTTGCTCTGAAAATGAAAAACGACGTTGCCCTGCGAAAGCCCGGCGCGCTCGGCGATTTTCGCCAGCGTGGTTTGCGAAAGCCCCAGCTTGTCGATGCATTCGATGGTGGCTTCGATCAATTGCTGCTTGCGAAACTCGCTTTGCTTTTTACGGTTGCGGCTGGCGAAATTCTTTTCGGTAACGGTAGTCGACAAGGCCTGAATCCGGTTTTGCGATGCAGGAAACTTTACATTTTACTGAGTGGTTGGTCAATAAAAAACTCTATATTATTGAAATGTATTGCAAAAATAGAAATATTATTTATAATTCCCGGACTTTTCCTGGCAAGCGTCGACTGGAGGCGGGTATGAGCACAGCTGCAGAACTGAAACAAAACGATAATTTATTCATTCATCCCTGGGACGATATCGTCAAACTGGGCGGCAACAAGCGTACGCTGCTTGACAAGGGTGAAGGCGTATACGTATACGACAGCGAAGGCAATCGGCTGCTCGACGCGCCCGCCGGCATGTGGTGTGTCAACATCGGCCATGGAAGAACTGAAATGGCGCAGGCGGTCTACGACCAGATCATGGCGTTAACCTACGTCTCGCCGTGGTCGATGACTACCGGGCCCGCGGCCGAGTTTGCCGCGATGCTCACCGAGCAGTCGCCGGGCGACCTGAATCACGTGTTTTACACTACCGGCGGCTCGACCGCGGTCGATTCGGCGCTGCGCTTCGTGCATTTCTACAACAACCTGCGCGGCAAGCCGGCCAAGAAAAAGATCATTTCGCAAAAGCGCGGTTACCACGGCAGCACGTATCTCGGCGGCAGCGTCTCCGGCAAGGAGCGTGACAAGAGCAATCTCGAAATGGAGTCCCACCTGGTGCACCACATCGAGGCGCCGCATCCGCTGTACAAGCCCGAGGGCATGTCGGATGCCGACTTCCTCGAGCAGTGCGTCGCCAACCTGGAGAACAAAATCGCCGAGGTCGGCGCCGATAACTGCGCGGTGTTCGTCGCCGAGCCGATCCTCGCCTCCGGCGGCGTGATCGTGCCGCCCGAGGGCTACCACAAGCGCTGCCTGGAGGTTTGCCGCGAAAACGACATGCTCTACCTGTCCGACGAAGTGGTAACCGCCTTCGGCCGCCTGGGCCACTGTTTTGCCTCCGAGGATGTGTTCGGCATCGTCCCCGACATCATCACCACCGCCAAGGGCCTGACCTCGGGGTACGTGCCGATGGGCGCGTTCCTGGTGTCGGATAGACTGATCGAGGAGATCAAGGCCAACGGCGGCGACTCGGCTGTATTCTCAAACGGCTTCACCTACTCTGGACACCCGGTGGCGGCCGCGGCCGGCATCAAAAACCTCGAAATCATGCTTCGCGAAAAGCTGTTCGAGCATGCTCAGGATGTAGGCCCTTACATGCAGCAGCAGATGCAGACGCTGCGTGACATCCCGATCGTGCGCGACATTCGCGGCAAGGGCTTGATGGCCTGCGTCGAATGCGAGCTCAAGCACGGCGACGACGACCTGGCGATGGACTATGAAATCGGCAACCTGATCGACAAGCATTGCCAGAAGCTCGGCCTGATCGTGCGCCCGATCATCAACATGTGCGTGATGTCGCCGCCGTTGACGATTACCCGCGAACAGATCGACGACATGGTCTCGATGTTGCGCCAGGGCATTTTGCTGGCGCTCGAGGAGATCGAATCGGCCGAGGCGGAGGCCGCAGGCGAGGCTAACAGGCATCCGTCGCCGGCCGCCTGATTCGGGAGGTTTGCAATGATGAAATTCATACCGACAGAGGAAATTTTCAAGCGCAAGGGCAGCCGCAGCGGGCTGCCCGCCTGGGCCTATGACAATGCCGAGCTGACCGCGCTAGAGATCGATCGTATCTTTTTGCGCAGCTGGCTGTTTGTCGCGCACGCGGCCGAGCTGCCCCGCAGCGGGGATTACCAGTGCTTCGGCATGGGCGACGAACGCGCGGTCGTGGTGCGCGACGGCGAGGGCGAGATTCGGGCTTTTTACAACGTTTGCCGTCATCGCGCTTCGCGCGTCGTGCCTGAAGAAAAGGGGCATTGCGGCAAGTCGTTCATCTGCCCGTTTCACGGCTGGTCCTATAACCTGGACGGCAGCCTCAGGAACATCCCCAAAGCCGACAGTTTTCCCGAGCTCGAGCGCGAGCAGTATGGACTCAAGCCGCTCGACTGCGAAGTCTGGCACGGGCTGATTTTCATTCGCTTCGGCGGCGAAGGCGCGTCGGTAGCGCAGATGATGGCCGCGGCCGAAGAAGAGGTCGGCCTCTACCGCATCGAGGACATGGAATGTCTCGGCGAAAGCTATAACCTGGAGTTCGATCTCGACTGGAAGGCGGTGGTCGATGTCGATAACGAGGGTTACCACGTACCGGTCGGTCATCCTGAGCTGTTCGACCTGGTGGGGAGCACCTACAACGACCAGCGACTCGAAGGCGGGCTGGGGCGTTCGTATAGCAGCTTCAAGGATCGCAAGTTCAAGTTTCAACGTAACCGCGATTATGTCGAGGCCTTGCCCGAGGACAGTTACCTGCCGGAATCGCACCGTCATTGCTGGATTTACTGGGGTATGTACCCGACCTTCGTGCTCACCCTGTTCCCGGACCAGATCGAGATTTACCAGTTCTTCCCGACCGGGCCGCAGCAGAGCCTGATGAAGGGCAAGTGTTTCGCGCTGCCGGACGAACGCCCGCAGATGCAAAAGGCGCGCGAGCTCAACCAGGCGATCAACGCCGGTGTCGGCAGCGAAGATATACAATTGATCGAGTGGGTAGCCGAGGGCATGCGCTCGAGCGCCTTCGACGGGCTCATGCTATCGGATCTCGAAAGCGGCGTCGCCGCGTTTCACAACGCCTTGCGCGATGAGTTACCGGTGCTGGAGCTCGAGCAGGCGCCCGCGGAAGGCAGCCTGAAGCAGGTCAACCAGGAACTGCGCGCCAAGGCCAGGGTATCGGCGGCGAGTTGATGGCGCGAGAGCTTGGTCAAAGGGAAGCCGGTTTCAAACGCGATCGACTGGTGCTGTAATACGCCCCGTAATCATTAACCGGATTAACAACTGGAGGAATTATCATGAGTAATTTTATGCGCATACTGCCGCAGGGCTCGGCCGCGGGCCTGCAGCCGTCGGATATGACAGATCCCGGCGCTTTCACCACGGACGACAAGACCGAGCTCAACGATACTTTTTTCGCCACCGCCGATGAGAGTATTCTGACCGGCGTTTGGGAGTGCGCGCCCTGCCGGGAAGAGATCGACAGCTACCCGGTACACGAGATGATGTCGGTTATTTCGGGTTCGGTGACGCTGACCGATCCTGCCGGAAATTCGGAAACGTTCACCGCGGGTGACGTGTTCTTCATACCCAAAGGTACGCCCTGCGTGTGGGAGATAACCGAAACCCTGCGCAAGTTTTACATGATTGCGAGCTAGCCGGGCGGCCGACTGAATTCGGTGGGCAAATCCCTGGATTCGAGACCCGGGCGGCGAATTTCCGGTCGCGGGTCTTCAGTCCCGGGCGTCTGCGGGTATAATGGCCGCCATGGTTCGAGGGCCGACGCGCGAGCTGAATCGAAGCGCTGGTCGAATCGACTGACGATGGCTTCTCGCTTCGCGCCGCGCTAGCCGATAGCAGAAATTATTTTGCCCCGCTGTTGCTAAAATTGATTTACA
>CALJQI010000128.1 GCA_937980285.1 uncultured Gammaproteobacteria bacterium
GGATTCGACGAATACATGCGCATGGCCCTGTACGAACCTGGCCTCGGCTATTACTCGGGTAACGCGATCAAGTTTGGCGTGTTTGGCGATTTTGTCACCGCGCCGGAAATTTCCCCGCTGTTTGGCAACTGCCTGGCGCGACAGGCTTCCGAGCTGATCGCCCAGGGCTGCGCTGCGCGCATTCTCGAGTTTGGCGCCGGCAGCGGCAAGCTCTGTGGCCATATTCTAAGTGCTTTGCCGAGCCTGGAGCGGTACCTGATTCTTGATTTGAGCGCCGATTTGAAGCAGCGCCAGCAGTTTTATCTGAGCACTTGCCTGGACGCGGAGCAATTGCAAAAAGTCGAATGGTTGACCAGTCTGCCGGAGACCTTCGATGGCATTGTGATCGCCAATGAAGTGCTCGATGCGATGCCGGTACAGCTGCTGTACAAGCAGCAGGACTGGCAGGAGGTCGGCGTCGGTTACGATGGCGAGCGATTTGAATGGCGCTATTACGAGCCCTCCGAGCGGCCGCTGGCGGCCATTCGCCAGATCGAATCCAGGCTGGGCGATTTACCCGATGACTACCGTTGCGAAGTAAACCTCAATTTTGGCCCATGGTTTGCCGCGTTGGCGCAAAGTTGCCACAAGGCGGCGGTGTTTATCATCGATTACGGCTATGAACAGAGTGAGTATTACAGCCCGTCGCGCAAGCGCGGTACGCTGGATTGTTATTACCGGCATCGCCTGCATTTCGATCCATTGATTTTCCCGGGGCTGCAGGACATCACCGCGTTTGTCGACTTCGATGCCTGCGCGGACGCCGCCGAGGCCAGCGGTTTCGAACCCCTGGGGCTGGTGTCGCAGGGGCAGTTCCTGCTCGCCAACGGCCTGCTCGAAGATGCGCAGCGGCAGTCGCAAGATGCGGATGTCCACGAGCAGCTGGCGCTATCGCAGCAGGTCAAGACGCTGAGCATGCCGGACGAAATGGGGCAGCAGTTCCAGGTGCTGGCGTTGCAGAAACAACTGTCGCTGGAAATGCCCGCCATGCGGCGCGGGAGAGCAGGTGGATAACCTGCAAGTTTTTATCCTGGCGGTTGTCCAGGGGCTGACCGAGTTTTTACCGATTTCGAGTTCGGCGCACCTGGTGTTGCTGCCGCAATTACTGGGCTGGGCTGACCAGGGACTGGTTTTCGATGTCGCGGTGCACTTCGGTTCGCTGATCGCGGTGCTGTATTACTTTCGCCACGAAGTGCGGCGCATGCTCGTATCATGGACGCGTTCCGTTAGCGGAGGCGCCGCCGACCAGGACAGCCTGCTTGCCTGGTGGGTTATCATCGGCACCCTGCCGGCCATCGTGGTCGGATTCCTGCTGCAGGGTCCGATCGAAGACAAGCTGCGTGAACCCTGGGTTCTCGCCAGCGCCTCCATCGGTTTCGGCCTGTTGTTGTGGTATGCCGACGCCAGTGCGCGCCGTGAACGCGACGAGTACCAGCTGGTATTGAAAGATGTGCTGATTATCGGCTGCTGCCAGGTGCTGGCATTAATCCCCGGCACTTCACGCTCCGGCATTACGATTACGCTGGGGCTTTTCCTCGGCTTGACGCGCAAGGCCGCGGCGCGCTTTTCCTTCCTGCTGGCGATGCCGGTCATATTCGCCAGCGGCGTGTTGCAGACGGTGCGCATGTTTACCGAAGTCAGCCCGATCGGCTGGCTCGAGCTGTTTTTCGGCATTGTCGTCTCGGCGATCAGCGCGGGGCTTTGCATTCATTACTTTCTGCGCCTGGTCGAGCGGCTGGGCATGCTGCCCTTCGTGATTTACCGCGTGTTGCTGGGGCTGGCTATTTTCGCCCTGATGACCCAGGGCTGAAGTCTGTGCGCGATAATTCCGAGCCGGCAATGCAACAACCGGTCACGCTGAAACTGATCCGATTCTGGTATCTGCTCGGCGCGCTGATGTTGATCGTGGTTGGCGCGCTGTCGCTTTTGCCCATGCCCGAGGTCGGGGTAAGCGACAAGCTGTCGCATGTGGTCACCTATGTTTTTCTGGCTGGCTGGTTCAGCCTGCTGGCGCCTGGTTGGCGGGTGCTGGCGGTAACGGTCATCGGCCTGATGGCTTACGGCATTGTGCTCGAACTGTTACAGGGCATGACCAGCTACCGTTACCTGGAGTGGGCCGATATGCTCGCCAACGGCAGCGGTATCGCGATCGGGGCTTTGTTTTACTTTACCCCGCTAAGGCGGGTGCTGGCATTGGTTGACCGCAGGCTAGCCCTGTTGCTGTCGCGCTAGATCCTGTTCCTGCTTGACCAGGCGCAGGCGGGCGTCCCGGATGGCCTGTCCCATGGCCTTGCCGCTCAGGCCGCGCTGCTGGATCTCGGTAATATCGAGCCGGCGAAGCTTGTCGGCCAGCCCTGCGAGAAATTCCGCCTGCGGATAATCGTCGTTCTGTGAACCTTCGCGGCCGCGGATGTCGGCTCGACAGGCGTCGAGCATTTTCTGAAAGCGCTGCGGTTTGCGCAGGGCGTCGGCGCGAGTCAGCAGCTTCAGCAGGGTGCTGGCCTTGAGCTCCCGGCATCGATGCGCCAGCAAATGCAGTTCGGTGGTGATCAGCGCCAGTTCGGTATGCGCTTTCGGTGCGCGCCAGCGCCGGCAAAACTCCCGCACCGGTTTGCTGCCGCGCGCCTCGTGACCGTGATGACTGGGCAGCATGTCGGCCGGCGTATAGGCCTTGCCGAGGTCGTGCATCAGTACAGCGAACCGGGTTTCATTGTCGTGGCCGAGCGCGGCGCTTGCCTGCAGCGCCATCAGGACATGCAGCCCGGTATCGATCTCCGGGTGATACCTGGCGGTTTGCGGTACCCCGAAGAGGGCGTCGATTTCGGGGAACAGGCGATGCAATACGCCGCAGTCTCGCAGCGTGGTAATAAATATCGATGGATCGGGTTCGTCGAGGGCGCGCGATAGCTCGGACCAGACGCGCTCGGCAACCAGCGTTTCGAGTTCGCCTGACTGGCCTATCTGGCGGATCAGTTCGCGCGTGTCTTCGGCGACGGTGAAACCCAGGCGGTGAAACCGCGCCGCGAAGCGGGCGACCCGCAAAACCCTGACCGGATCCTCGATAAAGGCCTCGGAAACGTGGCGCAGGCATCGCGCCTCGAGATCCCTTTGACCACCGTAGGGATCGACGATGGCGCCGTTCTCGTCTTCGGCCATGGCGTTGATGGTCAAATCCCGTCGCAGCAAGTCCTGTTCGATGGTGGTGGCGGGATCGGCGATGATTTCGAAGCCCTTGTAACCAGGGCCGGTCTTGCGCTCGCTGCGGGCCAGCGCGTACTCCTGCTTGCTTTCGGGGTGCAGAAAAACCGGGAAGTCCTTGCCGATGGATTTGTATCCCAGCGCCAGCATTTCATCGGCACTGGCGCCGGTTACCACCCAGTCGATGTCGTTTACTTCGAGCCCGAGCAGGCGGTCGCGAACGCAACCGCCGACACGGTATGTCTTCACGAATGGTCCTCGGTACCGTCGATCGAAGGGTAGTTCTTGCGAAACTGGTCGTAGTGACGCTTGTTGCCGAACATCGCGGCCAGGCCGGGCAGGTATTGCCGCAGGCTGGTTTCGCAGGGCTCGCAATCCTTGCAAACGTTGTCGGTTTGCAGCGAACGGTAGTTATCCATGGTAAACAGCTTGCCCGGCAGGATTTGCAGCACCACCGCCTGCAGCCGCGACAGGCCCTTGCCTAGCGGTAGCACCCGCACCGGCAGGTGCAGGGTATCGATGATCAATTCGAGGATCTGCCTCAGTGTGAACACCTCGGGTCCGCAGACCTGGTAGCGTTTCGAGTGACTGTCCGGGTCGTCGATGGCGGTGACGATTTTTTCGACCAGGTCGCCGACGTAAACCGGCTGCAGCTTGCTGTCGGGACAGGCCAGCGGGAATAGCCCCGCGTACCAGCGGAGGATACCGGCAAACTGGTTGACGAAGTTGTCCTGCTTGCCGAACACCACCGAAGGCTGAAAGCTCGTCACCTGCAACTCGCGCTGGCCGAATGTGTGCAACAGGTTTTCGCCCTCGCCCTTGCTGCGCAGGTACAGGCTGCTGCCGGTGGCCTGGTCGGCGCCGAGCGCGCTGACGTGCAGCAGGCGCCGGATACCGGCCTCGCCGCAGGCGTCGACCACGGCCTTGATGAATTCGACGTGGTAGCGGCGGAAGTCGCCCTTGCGCCGCTCGTGCAGTATGCCGACCAGGTTGATAACCGCCTGCTGTCCGGCACAGAGTTCGCGCAGCTTGTCGGCATCGGTGATATTACCCTCGAGCAGGCGTATTCCCGGGTGCACCAGCAGGGCGCGGTGGCGATGGGGTCGCCGGCTGGGAACGGTTACCCGCCAGCCCCGGTTGGCGAGCGCAAAGGCGAGCCGGGTGCCGATAAATCCGCTGCCGCCGAGCAGTAAAATATTGCGCTGTGTGCTCATCCTGCCTTTTTGTTTTGCTGATTCTGCTGCCGCGGCGGCCCCTTTCGCCGTCTCGAGCGCTGACTATTGCCGCCGCCGCCGGGCTTGCCGCCGCCGGGCCGACCGCCCCTGCCGCCGCCGGGACGGCCACCTCGGCCGCCCGGTTTGATGCGCCCGCCCTTCATCTTGACCGGGGGTTTGGGCTCGACCAGCAGGTCGTTGCTGATCGCCATGGTCGGGATGGTGCGGTTGGTATAGGACTCGATATCGATCAGGTTCATCGCATGATTCTCGCAGGCGAAGCTGATCGCGGCGCCGGATTTACCGGCGCGTGCGGTGCGCCCGATGCGGTGCACATAGTCTTCGCCAAGCTCGGGCAAATCATAGTTGAACACGTGGGTTACGTCGGGAATATGCAACCCGCGCGAGGCCACGTCGGTGGCGACCAGGATGGCGTATTCGCCATCGTGAAACTTTTTCAGCAGGGATTCGCGTTTGTTCTGGTGAATGTCGCCGGAAATGATGGCCGCCGACAGGTCGTTGCCCTGCAGATATTCCCAGATCTTGATGGTTGCATACTTGGTGTTGGCGAAAATGATGCTGCGTTGCGGCTGCAGTTTTTTCATCAGCCCCAGCAGTAGCGGAATCTTTTCGTGATTCGCCGGGTGGTAAACGCTTTGCTCGATGCGCTCGACCGCCGGCGTATCGGCGTCGATCTTGATCAGCTGCGCCTTGTTCATGTGTTCGTAGGCCAGTTCCATGACCTTTTGCGCCATGGTCGCCGAAAACAGCATGTTGAGCCGTTTCTCGGGCGCGGGCAGGCGTCGCAGCATGTAACGCACGTCGGCGATGAAGCCCATGTCGAACATGCGATCGGCTTCGTCCAGCACCATTACTTCGATCGATTTGAAATCGAACAGGCGCTGCTTGAAAAAATCGATCAGGCGCCCGGGCGTGCCGATGAGCACGTCCACCGGTTCGTCGAACTGCCTCTTTTGCTGCTCGTAGGCCTTGCCGCCGTAACAGATAGCGAGCTTCAGTGGTAAATCACGAAACAGCTCTTCGGCGTCCTTGTGGATCTGGATTGCGAGTTCGCGCGTCGGCGCCAGGATCAGCGTGCGCGGTTTTCCGGGCTCGGTCTCGGGCTGGTCGGAGGTGAGCAGCCTTTGCGCGCAGGCGAGCAGGAAGGCCAGCGTTTTGCCGGTGCCGGTTTGCGCCTGGCCGGATACGTCCTGCCCGGACAGCAGCAGCGGCAGCGATTTGGCCTGAATCGGTGTACAAAAATTGAATTCAAGCCCGTTCAGCGCGCTCAACAAACGTGGATCCAGCTCTAGTGAGCCGAATTGCTGCTCGGTTAAATGTTGTTGCCCCATTTTATGGTTAATTCTCGTCGGTTCGTAGATGAATCGGACTATGGTAGCAAATTGCATTAAAAGCTGCGCTGTGATTTGAAAAATGAATTGCCGTCCCTATATAGCGATTCTGAGCCGCGAAAGATTCCTGCAGTTACCTCTCTTTTGCATTATTGACAGTTATTACTGATGCGACTAAATTGTCGGGTCTAGATTTTAAAGACGCCCTGGGCTGGAGACACGTGTGAGTGAGAAGATAGTTTACCTGTCGGATGATAGTTTCGAATCCGATGTTTTGCAGGCGGAAACCCCCGTACTGGTTGACTACTGGGCTGAATGGTGTGGCCCCTGCAAGATGATCGCACCGATTCTCGAAGAGATTGCGGAAGAATATGACGGGCGCCTGACGGTGGCCAAGCTCAATATCGATGACAATTCGAATACACCGCCCAAGTACGGGATTCGCGGCATCCCGACGCTGATGCTGTTCAAGGGCGGCGCGGTCGAAGCGACCAAGGTTGGCGCCTTGTCCAAGTCTCAGCTGACCGCCTTCCTCGATAGCAATATCTAGCCAAACTCCATCGCCAGAATAATAATGAAAAAGGGTCGTCGATTAGGTAGACGACCCTTATTTCATGTGCTAATCTCTTTTTAATCGTTGCCGCATTCCCGTCGGCAATCCCCTTACAAAAAAACCGAACAAGTTCCCGATTCATCCATAGGCCGTTCTTACGTCTTTATTCCCCCAACCCTGCATTAGTGCATTCCTGATATGAACCTAAACGAGCTGAAGCAAAACACTGTCCCCGAATTAATCGAAACCCTGAAGGGTATGGGGGGCGATCATTCGGCCCGCATGCGCCGCCAGGATATTATTTTTAGCATCCTCAAGTCCCAGGCGAAAAAGGGCGAGGATATCTTCAGCGAAGGCGTGCTCGAAATCCTGCAGGACGGTTTCGGGTTTTTGCGCTCGGCGGACTCATCCTATCTCGCCGGCCCCGACGATATTTACGTCTCGCCGAGCCAGATTCGACGCTTCAACCTGCGCACCGGGGATACCATCAGCGGCAAGATCAGGCCGCCGAAGGATAACGAGCGTTATTTCGCGCTGCTCAAGGTCGACGAAATCAACTTCGACGTGCCGGAAAACGTCAAGCACAAGGTATTATTCGAAAACCTGACGCCGCTGCATCCGAACGAGAGACTGCACCTCGAGCGCGGCAACGGCAGTACCGAGGATATCACTGCGCGCATCATCGACATGGTGTCGCCGATCGGCAAGGGGCAGCGCGGGCTGGTGGTTTCACCGCCGAAAGCGGGTAAGACGCTGATGCTGCAGAACATCGCGCAGAGTATCGCCAGCAACCACCCCGAGTGCTACCTGATCGTATTGCTAATCGACGAACGCCCGGAAGAGGTGACCGAGATGGAGCGCATGGTCAAGGGCGAAGTGGTGGCGTCGACCTTCGACGAGCCCGCCAGCCGCCATGTGCAGGTCGCCGAAATGGTTATCGAAAAGGCCAAGCGCCTGGTCGAACACAAGCGCGACGTGGTCATCCTGCTGGATTCGATCACGCGCCTGGCGCGCGCCTACAACACCACCATCCCGTCCTCGGGCAAGGTATTGACCGGTGGTGTCGACGCGCATGCGCTGCACCGGCCGAAGCGCTTTTTCGGCGCCGCGCGTAACATCGAAGAGGGCGGCAGCCTGACGATCCTGGCGACCGCGCTGGTCGAAACCGGCTCCAAGATGGACGAAGTCATCTACGAGGAGTTCAAGGGTACCGGTAACATGGAAATTCACCTCGATCGCCGAATCGCCGAAAAACGCGTATTCCCGTCGATCAATATCAACCGCTCCGGTACGCGCCGTGAAGAGTTGCTGATGGACCAGGAAGAACTGCAAAAGATCTGGATCCTGCGCAAGTTCCTGCACTCGATGGACGAAATCGAGGCGATGGAATTCGTCCTCGGACGCATGCAGTCGAGCAAGACCAATCTCGAATTCTTCGACCAGATGAAGAAGTAACAAGCGCTCGAGCCAGCCCTCGATAGTACCTGCTTCGGTTGTCCCTGGCGGCAGCCGATGAAGTTTTTTGCGACTGTCTGAGTATGGGCACCGTGGCAGGCCGCAGTGGGTTCAGTGACTCAGCCTTTAGGTCGCAAAAAACTCCCTCGGCTGCCTGACAGGTAATTTCCAGCACCTACCACGTCATTCCCGAGAAAGCGGCGGTCCGACGTATCGGAATCTTGCAAAGGAAACTGATCCATTCGGAAGAGCCGAAACCGCCTGCCACGGTGTTCAGGACGGCAGCCGATGAAGTTTTTTGCGACTGTCTGAGTATGGGCGCCGTGCCAGGCTGCAGTGGGTTCAGTGACTCAGCCTTTAGGTCGCAAAAAACTCCCTCGGCTGCCTTTGGAAGTCATTCCCGCGCAAGATCAGGCTCGAATTCTTCGAGCAGGCGAAGAAGCAATAACCGGTCGAACCTGCCCTCCCGCAGCTGTAACCAACCGGCAACAGCCCGTGTAACCCCTTGCTATGCTACTATTCCGCCGGTCTTAAAATACCAAAATTCTGCCGGGATGAAGCAGCCGTCGTGTGCCCTTAAATTTCTGTTAGCCATGTTATTGTCCTTGTTGTCGTCATGCGCCAGCGTCAATTTCGATATCGTGCAGGAATCCAGCTTCGCAATCCCGGCCTCGGAAGGCACCAGTCTCGGCAGACATTCGATTGACCGAACCCTCTCCCACTCCGATCGTGAATCCGTTTTCTTTCCGTTGACGGGCGGCAGCGATAGCCTCGGTGCTCGCCTGCGCCTGATCGACGCCGCCGAGGAAAGTATCGATCTGCAGTATTTCCTGATGAAGGACGATATCGTCGGCGCGCTGATCTCGGCCAAACTGCTGCAAGCGGCCGATCGAGGCGTACGGGTACGTTTTCTGCTCGACGACATTTTCACCACCGTCAAGGACGTCGACCTGTTCGTGCTGAACGAGCATGAAAACATCGAGGTGCGCCTGTTCAATCCCATCGCCCGCCGGGGACTCAAGTATCTGAATTTCGCGTGGAATTTCTCGCGCGCCAACCGGCGCATGCACAACAAGTCCTTCACCGTGGACGGCAGTTTTACGATTGTCGGTGGCCGCAACCTCGTCGCGGAATACTTCAGTTTGAACGACGACACCGAGTTCTTCGATATCGATATACTCGCGTCGGGCCCGATTGCCGCCGAGGTTGCGGCAAATTTCGACTATTTCTGGAACTCCCGCAAGGCCCTGGGTATTCACCACCTGCGCGGCAAACCCTCACCGAAGCAAATGCAAAATGCCCGTGAAGCCATCGCCAATGCCCTGTCGAGCCAGGGAGCGGCCATTTACCGGGAAGCCATTAATTCGGAAATCCTGTTACAGCTCGTCAATGACGAGGTCAGCGCTGTTATCGCCGAAGCCGAGGTCATTAGCGAAAATCCACGAAAACTGAATCTCCCCATCGATGACGATAGCTTGCGCCTGATCAGAGCGGTGGGTGAGTTCATGGTGAACGCCGAAAGCGAAATCCTGCTCATTTCGCCATATTTTATTCCCACCGATAAAGGCATGGCCTTTCTTCAATCCATCCTCGACCAGGGCACAAAGATTAAACTGCTGACAAACTCCCTCGCATCCACCAACCAGGTGGCGGTACACGCGGCCTACGAGCGATATCGCAAGGACCTGCTTGCGATGGGCGCCGAGCTCTACGAAACCAGGGCCGATGCTTTTCGGGCGATGGGACAACACGACAATAACCGGCAACGAAGTACGCTGCATGGCAAGCTGATTATCATCGATCGCCGTTATGTCTTCATCGGCTCGTTGAACCTGGATCCACGTTCCATCATGATTAACACCGAGATGGGCATCATGATCGATTCGCCGGTCCTGGCTGCTGAACTGCTGTCTGACATCCAGGAAAATTTCGACAGGGTGGTATACCGGCTGGATTTGAACACGGGCGGCCGGCTGCTCTGGCATGGCTGGGACAATGGCAAAGCCATTGAACACTCCAGGGAACCACAAGCAACCTGGTGGCGACGCTTCTCGGTTAATTTCTTCAAGATCCTGCCGGAGGGGCAGCTGTAGCTGAACTCTTAATGATAGCGATTCGATCGAGTTAGGGTGACAGTCAACTTAATTAGTCGTTGTCATTGCGAGCGCAGCGAAGCAATCTTTAAAATCGGGGAGATTGCGTCGACCCACAAGGCCTAAAGGCACTTCGTGCCTCGCCATGACTGGTCAATTAGAAACGGCGCTCGTAGTTGGCGCCGACGATCAGCATGTAGGCATCGAAGTCGCCCTTGGCACGCACGCCCTGTGCGGTCTGGTCGATCTTGTTCTCGCCGAGCCAGATGTACTCAGACGTAAAAGCCCAGCGGCTCTCGGGGTTGATTTCGCGGCCCCACGCAAACGCGAGTCGAAATTGCTCGTCGACCGGCAAATCGAAGGTCCGATCCTCGTCGTCGACCGGCGAACTGTCGTAGCCGATGCCATAGGAGAAAAGATCCTCGCCGCTGCGTTTCAGAATCGCCGCCGAAACGCGCCAGGTGTCGTCCCAGTCTCGATCGAGCACCACGGTTTGCCCGAGGCTGTCGATGGTCAGGTAGTTCTCGTCAAACTGCGAAAAGCGCTCTATATCCGCTTCCAGGAACAACGTGGTATTCGCATCGAGTTCATAGCGCAGGCCGACTTCGAACACCTCCGGCGCGTCGAATTCGAGCGTGATGTCCTGCCCGTCCAGTAATGAAAATGGCGGTGCCGGCAAATTTTTGGTCTTGAGCTTGCCCTCGAGCTCGATTTCGGCTTTGCTGCGGTAAACGATGCCCAGCAACGCTTTCGGATTCAGCCGCCAGGTCAAGCCGAGAGTGAACTGCGGGTCCCAGCCGTCGAGATCTTCCAGCGATACTTCGCCGTCGGGCAACGCCGCCGGCCGGTTAATCGCGATATCCTGCTCGAATACCGTATAAACCCCGGTCAAACCCGCCCCGATCGAAACCTCGTCGTTAACCTTGTAGCCGTAGGAAACGGTAAGCCCGGCGCCGGTCAGTACCGCGGAGGTGGCCTGGTAGCGGCCGACGAAATCGTCGCCGTAATCGACACCACCGCCCATCAGCGCGGACAGACCGAAACCGACACTGCGTTTATCATCGATTCGCCGGACATAGGAAAAACCGGGCGCGAATGCGATATCGCCGGCGTTACCGCCATCGCTGCCGCCGCCGGTGGCGATATCGCTGTCGAAACTCATCTCGGGCGCCATGATCTGGCCGCCGACCATGTAAGCGCGGTCCTTTTCCAGGTACACCATCGCCGCGGGATTGGTAATCGCCGACGATGAATCGAGGGTATTCGTCGGGTTGGCCGCGCCGGCGGTGCCGACACTGCCCGGCGTCGCGATCTCGGGCAGGTAAAAGCCGCCCGCATGTGCCGCGCCTTGCGCCAGTATGAATAACAGCAGTCCCGTAAGGGTCGTCGCAAAGCGACGATTCGCGCTAACAGTTGGCTTCATGATCAAATCCAGCCTCTCTATTCTTTTTCGATTTACGGGTCATTGCGAGGCACGAAGTGCCGAAGCAATCTCTAAATGACCAAGCCATTGCAGAAAGATTGCTTCGCTACAGCCAATGCGTTCGCTGCGCTCACGGGCTGGGCCCCGCTCGCAATGACCAGGCTGCGCTCGCATCATAGCCGAGTAGCACGCGGACGCGCAAACTGGCGGCTCGGGCTATCGGTTACAGTTGACCGGCAGCATGTTGCCCGCGACCTCGAAATCGCTGCAATTGAGGAACAGGTAATTGTGCTCGCCGACCAGGTATCCGGCGACGATGAACAGCAGTGAGATGGCGACGATGCCGGCCTTGGGTTTCCAGCCCTGCAGGTTCAGCAGATCCGGGTTGACGACCTTGACCGCGAGGTAGACCGCGAACGGGAAACACAGCAGGTACGATACCAGTCCGAGCGTGAACAGTAGCGGCTTCGTAACCGGGTCCTCGCCGGAGGCGCTGAAAAAGCCGGCCGCGAGCAGCCACAGGCAGGGCACGGCGAGTGCGAGCAGCTGCCAGTTCCTGATGCCGGTCTGTTCGCGCGGCACCAGGCTGAAGCCGAGCCACATCGCGGTGACGACCGCCCAGGCGGTGATCTTGCGTTCGTAAATCAACTCGCTATAGGCACCGAGCTCGAAGCCGGCGCCGAACATCGGGTAGGCCAGCGTCAGCGCGAACAGGATGAAGGTCCGGGCCTGCGGCCGGATCTCGACATTTTCGGGAGTGGGATAACGGGGCATAAACAGGGCGCAAACAGCAAACAAGGGGTAGTTATCCTGCCCCAGATGGCGGCTAAAGGAAACCTTGCCCGTGATTCAGGCGGGAAGGTGGTTGTAAACAAGCATCGTTTGTTACCGACCCCTTAACATGAACAGGTTTGCCGTTGTTATCCCGTGATTCGGCTTGTATAGTGACGCTGTATACTGCTCGGATGGGTA
>CALJQI010000129.1 GCA_937980285.1 uncultured Gammaproteobacteria bacterium
TCGCAGATTCTGACGCTGGGCGCGGTGTTCGGCGCGATCCTGCTGATGTTCATCGTCCTGTTTCGCGCGCTGCGCCTTTCGCTGGCCGCGATCGTGCCCAATATCATCGCCGCCGGCCTGATTCTCGGCCTGATGGGCTGGATCGGCATACCGCTAGACATCATGACGATCACCATCGCGGCGATCAATATCGGCATCGGGGTCGACGACTCGATTCACTATATACACCGATTCCGCGAGGAGTTCGTCGAAGACCGAAACTACTGGGAAGCCATCAAGCGCTGTCACAACAGCATCGCGCGCGCGATGTACTACACCTCGGTGACCGTGGTGCTCGGATTTTCCATCCTGGCGCTTTCCAACTTCATACCGACGATTTACTTCGGAATCTTAAGCGGGCTGGCGATGATCACCGCGCTGATCGCCAACCTGATGCTGCTGCCGATCCTGATTGCGCGATTCCGGTTGAGCTGAAGCGGGCGCGCGGTTACTATTGCCGGCCCTGAATTACATTCATTCGCATCATGAACGATATCCGGATACCCATTTCCCCCGGGGAATTGCTAGACAAGATCACCATTTTGCAAATCAAGGCGGAGCGCATCGACGACGCGGCCAAGGTGGCCAACGTCAAGACCGAGCTCGAGATGCTGAGCAAGGTCTGGAATGAAACCGTCAAGGCCGACGACGAAATCTCCGCTCTGACCGCGGAACTCAAGTCGATCAACGAGGCGCTGTGGGAAATCGAGGACGATATTCGCGACGAGGAGCGCAACAAGCGTTTCGGCGATCGTTTCATCGAGCTGGCGCGCGCGGTTTACGTCACCAACGACGAGCGCGCCAACGCCAAGAAAAAGGTCAACCTGCACCTGAACTCGACCATCGTCGAGGAAAAATCCTACCAGGACTACAAGTGACGTCGCCCTAAGGCGACGTCATCCTGGAAAACGCGCCAGCGTTTATCCAGGATCTCCCACCAATCGGTATTATCTCTAACGCCACAGTCCCTAACGACTACTCCGCACCGGCCGCGTCATCCCGGAAACGCGCCAGCGTTCCCGATGCGTCGGACCGCCAGGATCTCCCACCAACCGACGATACATCTAACACTTCAACGGTTTCTCGCGGAGACGCAGGGGACGCGGTGATCGCAGGGGTTGACTGGATGTGCCTTCGCTCTCCCCGCGCCCTCCGCGATCTCCGCCGTCTCCGCGAGAGTCCCTCACCTCCCCCCAATATCTGCGCTAAAGCCCCTGGCTTTACAGTTCACCGCTCTGGAAGGTCTATAAATAGAGTGCGGCTCAAGGTCGCATTGATATACTATCGCGCAAAATAAACGATCTCCCGCTTATGCCCGAAAATCACCCGCTGGTTTGCCGATTCGGCGCGCTTGGCGACATGGTCCTGCTAACGCCGCTACTGAAGCAGCTCTACCTGCGCAGCGGGCTGCCCTGTGACGTCATCGGCGTCGGCGGCTGGAATAAATTACTGTTCGCCGAAATGCCCTGGGTGCGCGATGTCTTTACCATCGATTCGCGGTCGGCGCCCTACTGGATCAACCGCAGCCAGCGAGATCTGGTGCAAACACTGCGGCAGCGCAACTACCGCTTCGTCTGGGTTGCCGAAACCAGCAAAAAATCGTATCGCCTGCTGGCGCGCGCCGGCATTACCCGCGCCAATAGCGTCAACCAGCTCGACCTGGAACCGGTGCAGGCGGAGCACTACACCGAGAAATGGCTGCGCCTCGGCCAGGGCTCCCCGGACGGATTCGAATTTCCGCAGGTGGAATTCGAACCCGATACCGAGCTATTCGTCAGCGATGCCGAGCGGCTCGAATGCCGCCAGTGGCTGCAATCTCGCGGGCTCGATCCCGAGCGTCCGCTGATCTGCGTCCAGGCAGGTAGCAAACGCACCACGCGTCGCGGCAAGGCCGATCGCGCCAGCAATACCAAGTACTGGCGCGAACAAAACTGGGCCGCGGTCATCGACGGCATGATCGAGCGACTCCCGGACGCCCAGGTTCTTCTCTGCGGCATTGCCGCCGAGCTGGAAATGTGCCGCGCAATCGAGGCCTGTTGCCGATCCGCGCGCCAGGTGCACAGTGCCGCCGACGATTTACCGCTGCGCCGCCTGCTGGCGCTGCTGTCGATGTCGCACAGCTGTATCTCGGTCGACACCGGCCCTGCGCACGCGGCCGCTGCTTTGAACTGCCCGCTGGTGGTGCTTTTCGGCAAGGCCAGTCCGCATCGCTTCAGGCCGGTTAGCGCGGCAAGCCCGGTGCGCGTATTGCAGGGTTTCGCCGAGGGCGATCCCGCGGAAGAAGCGGATATCGCGCATATCGAACCCGGGCAAGTGCTGGACGAGTGGCAAAGCACACAATAAGCAGGCTTCGAAAACGAAAATCGGCGGCGCTGTAATCAGGCCGAACATTGCCGTACCGGCGATCTCGCGCCCTCTCTAGCGGACCCCGGCCGCGTATGACAAACGATTATGGCCAGACAAAAGCCGGCAAAAAAGATGGCGGCGCCAGCGAATCGGAAATATTGATCGTCTGCCAGTTATCCTGGTCGATCATCTGGATTTGCGGGCCGGCGTGCTTGATGTAATCGCGCCCTTCGAGGATAGAGACCGCCTGGTCGATCGAAATTCGGCCCTGCATGACCTGTGCGTCGTTGGGCGCCGCCAGAATACGACCGCGCCGAATGCCGCGATAAACGGCCGGCGTAAAATAAGTCGACACGATCTTGATGCGATCTTGCAGGTTGCGATTGCGCAAGGTGCTGACGGCGGCTTCCGCCATCAGTGCGTTACCGACGATGTAGTCGACCCGCGGGTGGCTTTCCAGCACTTCCTGCACCAACGTGCGCTGGATTTCCTTGCCGGTATCGCCCCACTTGGTCACCACCACCTCGACCGCGCTGTCTTTTAAACCCTGCTTGAAACCGGTTTCGATAAAATCGACCCAACCGGCGCCCATGGGTCCGGGAAACCAGGCCACCGTTACCGGATCGGTCCCGGCCCCGTGTCGCTGGGCAAGATACTCGCCAGTCACTCGCCCCATGGTGGTCCAGGACACGCCCGACTTGGCCGTTATTCCGATGTCGTCGATATCGTTAACCGTCGCCAGCACGGGCATGGTCTCGGCGATACGGGCAACGCTTTGACTGAGCCCGCGGAAAGACACGGCGCCGACGATCAGGGCATCGGCGCCGGCGTCGGTACACTGTTCTATCTGCTGCCGCTGGCGTTCGAGATTCGGATATCCACCCGCTTCGACCAGGGTAAAGGCAATCCCAAGGCGGCTCGCCTCCTGGACCATGCCATAGTTGACATTCAACCAGTAGGCATCTTTCAAATGCGGATAGGAAATACACAGCCGCCAGGCCCGGCTGGCCTTCGTCGTCGGCCGGTAATCGAAGATCCGGCTGTCGCTGGAATAGTCGAATGGCGTCGACCAGGTTTCCAGGCGCCAGGTTTCGGCACGCGCCGCGCCGAGGCCAAGCGCCAGGCTTAGCAAAAGAATTCCGGCAACCCGGATACGACGCTGGGAATCCAATGCACTCAAACCAGTAAGACAAAGTCGCAAAACATTGTACGCTTGCATTTTGTAACAGCAAAGCGCAGCATTTTGCCATGCGCAAGCCCGGAATCGCAGCAAAACTCTACCTCGCCTTTGGCAGCATTTTCCTGCTGGCGGTGGTCGCATCCTCGATCGGCTGGAAAGGTTTTCAGCGCGTCACGGAATCGCAAAACTCGGTCATCGACCAGGCCATTCCGGGTTTGAGACAGGCGCATCAACTGTCCTCGTTGAACGCATCCCTGCTGGCCGCCGAACAACAATTACTGCGCGCCGGCGACGAGTCCGAACGGCTCGAAATCAGCTCGGCCCTGTTCTCCACGGTCGGCCAGATGAACCGGCTGATCGACGATTTCGAAGAAAAGGGATTCTCCCTGGGATCGCTACAGTCTTTACGCGAGACCGTCGGCATCATCGAAGAAAAGCTGCGTCAAAAGGATATACTGGTACAGCAACGCATTCGACAGCAGCTGCGTTTCACCGAGCTTGCGGCCGGCCTGATCGCGACCACGGAAGAGTTGAACGACCTGGCGGATTCGCTGGTTGCCAACGCGGCCGCCACCACCACCGCGATTACCTCGAGCCTGTATGACCTGGTCGAAGACGATGCCGGCCAGCAGCAGCTTTACCAGGTTTTCGACCGGCTGGTCGAGGTCGATCTCGACGCCATGGAACGCATGTACGAACTGCGCCTGCGCAGCGCGAACCTGAACGGATTATTCAACCGCGTCGCGGAAGAGTCCGAGCTGGAGAATCTCGTCCTGCTGCGCCAGCGCGCGGCCGAAACCATTTCCATACTGAAGCGTCGCGTCAGCGAGATTAACGACCCGCAACGTCGGCAAAAGGCGAGCGAGCTGCTGGCCGCGATGGAGTTCGACAACGGGCCGCTCTACGTTTACGGTATTTTCGAAACCCGGGTTTCGCTGATTCAGATCGATAAATCGCTGAACAGGTTATCGCTGGAGTCCGGCGAGGCGTCGCAGGCGCTAAACGGCATCGTCAACCAGTTGAACGCTACCGGCGGCGCCCTGATCAACCGGGTTTCAGTCAGCGCCAGGGAATCGCTGGATTCCAGCCGGCAATTGTTCAGCGGCACGTCGATCGTCTTGCTAATCGTCGCGGCCGCTATTTTATGGTGGTTCATCAAGCGCAATGTCGTGCGCCGGCTGTTATCGCTGCAGTCGGCGACGCGTTCGATCACGCAAGGCGATTACGATATCGACATCGCTGTCGAAGGCCATGACGAATTGACCGACATGGGCAGGGCGTTGCGCGGTTTTCGCAACAATGCGATCGACAATCGCAAGCTGGATGAAGAATTGCGTCAGCACAAGGCGCACCTCGAAGAGCTGGTCGAGGAACGCTCCGAGCAGCTGCGCGCGACCAACCAGAAGTTATCCGAGGAGGTGCAAAACCACGCTCTCGCGCGGCAAAAGGCAGAGCAGGCAAACCAGGCAAAAACAGCTTTCCTGGCAACCATGAGTCACGAATTGCGCACGCCCCTGAGCGGCGCGCTGGGAACGCTGAAACTGCTTGCCGAAACCGAATTGAAGTCGCAGCAACTCGACTATGTAAACATCGTCAATGCCGCCAACGTCAGTCTGCTGGATATCGTCAACGATATTCTCGGATACTCGCAACTCGAAGCCGGCAAGCTGAGGCTCGAAAACCGCCGTTTCGACCTGGTCGAGCTGTTGAACAATGTCGTTGGTTTAATGGAGGTTTCGGTGCGCGAAAAAAACAATCGACTGCAGCTGGAAGCGGAAACGCCGAGTTCGCCGTGGTTGATGGGCGACCCGGGAAAATTGCATCAAATTCTGATCAACCTGATCGGTAACGCCAACAAGTTCACCGATAACGGGTCGATCACGCTGCGCCTGGATACCTGCCCCGGCAATTCCGAAGGTCGCCTCGGCCTGCAGTTTTCGGTGCTCGACACCGGCATCGGCATTTCGCCGGACAAGCAGGAAGAAGTGTTTCAGGCGTTCACCCAGGTCGATACCAGCACCGCCCGCCGATACAGCGGTATTGGCCTCGGGCTCGCCATTTGCGAACGCCTGGTCAGCGCCATGGGCGGCAAGATTTCACTCGACAGCGATCTCGGGCAGGGCACGACGATCGGTTTTCAAATAGAGCTCGAAGTCGCTCCAGAGGCCGTCACGGTTCAATCGCAACTACTGCCCCTGCCCCGGATAGCCACCAGTATCGACGTATTGATGGTCGAAGACGACGCCACCAACAGCATGGTGACCAGCAGCTACCTGCAGCGTCTCGGGCATGAAGTCGTGGTCGCGCAAAGCGGCGAGCAAGCCCTGAAACTGGTCGATGAAGGCGGCATGTCGCTAGTGCTGCTCGATATCAGTTTACCCGGCATCGACGGCCTGACGATTCTGAAATACATTCGCACCCACGACGAGCCGGCGATCGCAGCGCTGCCGGTAATCGCAATGTCGGCCCACGTTTTTATCGAAGAGGTAGACCAGTATATCAACGCCGGCATGAACGGCTTTCTCGGCAAACCCTTTTCCATGGAGGATCTCGAGCGCTCGATTGAGCAGGCCCTGAACGGCGATCGGGTCGTCATTGCCGGATGCGAGGATTCGAGGGGTCAGAAAGCAGTTCAGGTCATCGACGGGTTGATTATCGATGACGACATCAGTCGACTCGGGCTGGACAACGTCGATCGACTGGCGGAACTGTTTTTCCAGTCGGCAACAGGTCTCAAGGCAGAACTGTGCGACGCGATGGAGCGGCAGGATTTCGAAAGAACCGAAAAGCTGGCGCACAAGCTGGCAGGCTCGGTGAGCAATTTCGGGCTGCAGAGCCTGCGCGCGCTGTCGGTCAAGATCGAAACCGGGGCCAGCCATCGAGAGACGATCGATAACGCGCTTCGGCAACAGCTGGATGCCGAATTCGAGAAAGCTGTCCAGGCGCTGACCAACTACCTGTCGGCGCATGACAAGCGTATCGGCGAAAGCCCGTCGGTAATAGAACCCAGGGCCCGGGCCGGTCGTTAATAAACCTCGCTGGCGAACAAGTACCCCTCGCCATGGACGGTCAAAATAATCTGCGGCGCATGGCTGTCCTTTTCGATCTTGTTTCGCAATCGTAAAACCAGCACGTCGATGGTTCGCTCGGTCGGCGACCAGACCCGGTGGGTAACCTTTTCCATCAGCCATTCGCGATGCAGCGTTTTACCGGGATGCTCGAGAAAGGTCACCAGCAGCTCGAATTCGCCGCGGGTCAGCGACAGGTTTTCCTGCGCATCCGAACTCAGGCAGCGGCGAGACAGGTCGAGCGTCCAGCCGGAAAACGACTTGCTGCGCTGCTTGCGGGTAGCGGCCTGGTCGGAATGCTTGCGCCGGATCAGGTTCTTGACCCGCGCCAGCA
>CALJQI010000130.1 GCA_937980285.1 uncultured Gammaproteobacteria bacterium
CACACGACGCGAAGGCGCCGTACTCGAAGTCACCCTGGACCGGCCCAAGGCCAACGCCATCGATCTGCAAACCAGTCGTCTGATGGGTGAAACTTTCAAACAGTTTCGCGACGATCCGGATTTGCGCGTGGCAATCGTCAAAACCGCGGGCGACAAGTTTTTCAGCGCCGGCTGGGACCTGAAGGCGGCCGCCGACGGCGACGCGGTCGACGGCGACTACGGCGTCGGCGGCTTTGCCGGGCTGCAGGAATTGCGCGGCCTGAACAAGCCGGTAATCGCCGCGGTCAACGGCATGGCGGTCGGCGGCGGCTTCGAGCTGATGCTGTCCGCGGACCTGATTTACGCCGCCGCTCACTCGACCTTCGCGCTACCAGAAATCAAGGCCGGCACCCTCGCCGACGCCGCCACCATCAAGCTGCCGAAGCGCATTCCCTACCATATCGCGATGGAAATGCTCTACCTCGGCCGCTGGATGGATACCGACGAAGCGCTGCGCTGGGGCCTGATCAACGAGGCCCTGCCCGCCGACCAGTTGATGGATCGCGTGTGGGCGGTAGCGCGCGAACTGGCCTCGGGGCCACCGCTGGTATTCGCCTCGATCAAGCAGGTCGCGCGCGAGGCCGAGTCGATGAAATTCCAGGATGCGATGAACTGGATCACCAAGCGCCAGTTCGAAACCGTCGATATCCTCTACGGTAGCGAGGACAACATGGAAGGCTTCAAGGCTTTCGCCGAAAAGCGCGACCCGGTGTGGAAGGGCAAGTAGCTCGAAATTAAATAGGGCCAGGCTCAATAACATAATGCTACAATAATCCTATGACGGGGAAGCGCATCAACTGGGAACCGGGTTACGAGCTGGGAATCGAGGACATCGATTTCCAGCATCATTTCTTTCTCAACCTGATCAACCGGCTAGCCGACGAGCTCAGGATGACCACCAGCCAGAACCGCCGCAGCGCCTTGATCGCCGAGCTAAACGCCTACGCCCGTTTTCATTTCATCAGCGAAGAAAACATGATGGCCAGGGCGGGCTACCCCGACCTGGAAGCGCACCGCAAGCACCACCTGGACCTGATCAGCCAGTTGAATTCGCGCGAAGCCCTGCTGCAGCTGGAGCAATCCGAGCAAAGCGCCGAACAGGTCATCGACTTCCTGGTGTCCTGGTTCGTCAATCACACCACCGGCGAGGATCGACTGTTCGCGGATTTCTATCACCGGCAACAGAATCGATAGTCCGGCGTTGCCGCTCTAAGCCGCTTTCCATTATGATCTAGCTGATATAATTCCGCTTTCGATTGCAATGGAGCCCGTCGGTCCGACGTATCGGGTCAAACCGCGGGGTAATAGAATAATGAATGACCAACAGCCCTTGTGGACACCCAGCCAGGCCAGCATCGACGCGGCCAACATGACCGCCTTCATCGCGCAGGTGAACCGGACTCGCGGCCTGTCGATCGCGGGCTATGACGCGCTCTACCAGTGGTCGATCGACAGCAAGGAGGACTTCTGGTCGGAAGTCTGGGATTTCTGCGGCATTATCGGCGACAAGGGCGAACGCATCCTGGTCGACGGCGACGATATCGAAAAGGCGCAATGGTTTCCGGACGCCAGCCTCAACTTCGCCGAAAACCTGCTGCGCCGGAAAACCGACGACATCGCGATCCACTTTCGCGCCGAGGACCAGGCCGATTACGGGCTGACTTACCGGCAGCTTTACGAGCAGGTCGCCAGTGTCGCCGCCTGGCTAAAGTCAAATGGCCTGCAACCGGGCGACCGCGTCGCCGCCTACCTGCCCAACATGCCCGAAGCGGTGGTGGCGATGCTGGCCGCCACCAGCCTCGGCGCGGTGTGGACGTCGACCTCGCCCGACTTCGGTGTCGACAGCGTGGTCGATCGCTTCGGCCAGACCGAGCCGCGCTTCCTGTTCACCGTCGACGGTTATTTTTACAACGGCAAGCGTCATCAAATCAGCGACAAGATCGACGATATCTGCAGCCAGGTCGGCAGCATCGAGCAGGTGGTTCAGGTCGACCTGGCCGGTTTCGGCAATCGCATCGACGCCGTCGACTGGCGCGAAATCGTCGCCAGGCCGGCAGACGGCATAGACTTCGTGCCGCGCAACTTCAACGACCCGCTTTACGTGCTCTATTCCTCCGGCACCACCGGCAAGCCCAAGTGTATTACGCACAAGGTCGGCGGCACGCTGATACAGCATCTGAAGGAACACATGCTGCACTGCGACCTGCACCCGGGAGAGCGCGTGTTTTATTTCACCACCCTCGGCTGGATGATGTGGAACTGGCTGGTTAGCGCGCTCGCCAGCAAGGCCGCGCTGGTGTTGTACGACGGCTCGCCGTTTTATCCGGATGGCGAAGTGCTATGGCGCTACGCCGAGGATATCGGCCTCAACTTCTTCGGCACCTCGGCCAAGTACATCGACGCGATGAAAAACGCGGCACTCAATCCGATGGGCAAGTTCGACCTGTCGGCCTTACGCACGATCGCCTCCACCGGCTCGGTACTGGCGCCGGAGAGCTTCGATTACGTTTACGAAAACATCAAGCAGGATCTCTGCCTGGCGTCGGTGTCGGGCGGCACCGATATCGTTTCCTGTTTTGTCATCAGCTGTCCGCTGCGGCCCGTGTATCGCGGCGAAGTGCAGTGCCGCGCGCTCGGCCTGGCGGTCGACGTATTCGACGACGACGGCAATTCGCTGCGTAAGCAGAAAGGTGAGCTGGTATGCACGCAGACCTTCCCCTGCCAGCCTGCTTTCTTCTGGGGCGACGAGGGCGGCGAGAAATACCATAACGCTTACTTCGCGCGCTTCGACAACGTCTGGCATCACGGCGACTACGTCATGCTCACCGATCACGACGGCGTCATCATTTATGGCCGTTCCGACGCCACCCTGAACCCGGGTGGGGTTCGCATCGGCACCGCGGAGATATATCGTCACGTCGAACAGCTCGAAGAAGTCGTCGAAGGCATCGTCATCGGGCAGGACTGGCAGGACGACGTGCGCGTGGTGCTGTTTGTCGTATTGCAAGCGGGTATCGAGCTCGACGACGCGCTCAGCGACCGGATCCGCAAAACCGTGCGCGACAAGTGCACGCCGCGTCACGTACCCGCAAAAGTCATCCAGGTCAGTGAAATTCCGCGCACCAAGTCGGGCAAGATCGTCGAGCTGGCGGTACGCGAGGTGGTGCATGACCGCCCGGTGAAAAACCTGCATTCACTGGCCAACCCGGAAGCGCTCGAGCTTTATCGCGATCTGCCGCAGCTGCGGGATTAAGCCTTGAATCGAAGCCCTTCCCTGCTCGACTGGATGCTGCTGGCGGCGCTTATCCTGTTGTGGGGCACCTCGTTCATGTTCACCGCCATTTCGGTCAGGACCGTCGACCCGGTCACGGTCGTATTTTACCGCCTCGCCCTGGGCGCCGTCGTGTTATCGCTGGTGGTTTACGCGCGCGGGGATTCGCTACCGCTGAACTGGCAGGCCTGGGCCGGTTTTTTCGTGATGGCTATCGCCGGCAACGCGCTGCCGTTTTTCCTGATCGCCTGGGGCCAGCAATCGGTCGATTCCGGCGTCGCCGGCATGATCATGGCGATCATGCCGCTGCTGACCATGGTGTTTGCGCATTACCTGGTCGAGGGGGAAACGCTCAATCGCTATAAGCTGATCGGCTTCACCTTCGGCATAACCGGGGTCATTCTGCTGCTGGGACCGGTTTTCGATGGCGGCGGTCGCGAATTCTGGAGCGGGGTGGCGATTTTCACCGCGGCCACCTGGTACGCGGTCAACACCATCTTGATCAAACGGCTGCCGCGATTCAGCCCGATGGTCGGCGCCTGCGGGGTTTTGATCATGGCCTCGCTGATCCTGTTCCCCGCCTGGCTGCTGGTCGCCCACGATAGCGCCAGTAACATCAGCCAGGATTCGATGTTCTCGGTCATCTGGCTTGGCATCGGCCCCACCGGAATCGCCACCATCATTCTGTTTGCGGTCATCGAACGCGCCGGCCCCACCTTCCTGTCGACGATTAACTACCTGATCCCGGTAGTCGCCTTTTTATGCGGCGCCTGGCTGCTGGCGGAAGCGGTGACCTGGCACCATTTCGTGGCCCTGGTCGCGATTCTGGGCGGCATCGCAGTAACGCGAATCAGGGTGAAGACAGCGCCTCTGTAAAATGCTCGACGAAGGCGTTTATCCTGGCCGAGCGCACCAGGTCCGGGTGGGTCAGAATCCATAAACCGATGGTCAACTCATCGACCGGCGCCAGCAGCCGTTCGAGCAAGGGCGAATGATCGCCCAGAAAACAGGGCAGCAAAGCAATTCCTATGCCCGCTTCGGCGGCTACTCGCACGGAGACGAAGGAATCGCAACGCATGCAAATATTCTGGGTATCGATCGTGGACTCGGACCAGGAGCCCATCGGGGTCGCCAACAGGCTATCGGTAAAGCCGATCCAGCGCTGGTCAAAGATTTTTTGCAGGTTTATATCCGACAGGATTTCGGTGTTGGCGTAAATCCCGAATTCGACATCGCAAAGCCGGCGCCCGACAAGGCTGCCTTCCGGCTGAGCGGTTGGCCGAATGGCAACATCGGCGTCGCGACGGTTGAGGTCGAGAATGCTGTTTGAAACCAGCAGGTCGACAACGATATGCGGGTGTTTTTGCCGGAAGCTTGCCAGATGCGTCGACAGCACCGACATCATGAAACTGTCGGTCGTGGTTACGCGCAATTCGCCTTCGAGCTTGAGTTCATGGCCGGCGATCTGTCGCTGCATATTGAACAGGGTGTTCTCGACCTCACGCGCGGCGTTGATCATCTTCTCTGCCTCAGGGGTCAGAACATAGCCCGCCTTGCCGCGGTCAAAAATCCGGCAATTGAGGTTTTCCTGGAAATTACTGATGCGACGTAAAACCGTGGAGCGGTTAACCTCGAGTTCACGCGCGGCCGCGGCGACAGATCCCTTATTCGCGACCATTAGCACGTAGCGCAGATTATCCCAGTTAATATGCTGCATAATTGCGACATATTAGCGCAAAAATGATCAATTTGATGTAAAAATATTACATGTTAGCATGTGCTTCTTAATTATAACTATGCCCCGCACAGGGCCATGGCCGTTTTCAAGCAAATACCGGAACTGGCCGCCATGACTACAACTCTACTACCCTGAATCCCGACAATCCCTGATGGAACAGCTTCTCGACCGACCAGAATTCCAGAGCGCAGTGATCCCGTTTTTAGTGGCCCTGCTGCTTTACAGCGGACTGAGGAAACTGACGGCAACGGCCTGGGTATGGGCTATTTTTGCCGCTTTCCTGGTTTCCGCCGGCCTGATCAACGGCTTCATTCTGACGCCGCTTACCGGCACCCGAAAAATCATCCTGCTGGTACTCGGAGCGTTAATCCTGGCCGGGCTGGCCCCCTACCTGATTCGACAGCTTAAGCTGCAAAGCGCAGTAGCGCCGGTTTTGACCATATTGGCCCTGATATGGGTGTTCGGCAAAGTCGTGGCGCGCATGGATTTAACCGGGATCGCCCTGTTCCTGATCGGCGGCGTCGGACTGGTTTTATGGCTGCTATGGGCATTCGAGCGCATTGCCGGCAGCGATGCGAGGCTTCATGGCGCCGGCTTCAGCCTGTTGCTTGGTATCGGTTTATCCGCAACGGCCGCCGCCTCAGCGCTTCTGGGTCAAATCGCCCTCAGCCTCGCGGCTGCTTCCGGCGGCGCTTTTCTGGCCTGGGTATTACAGGGCAAAGCGGTCAATTCCGGTAAAGCCAGCGCTTCTATCGCGACCCTGCCTTATGTTTTGTCGGCGGCCCTGATTGGCATCGCCGCCGTCATATTCGCACGCCTGCCCTGGTATGCGTTGATTCCACTGGCAGCGATACCACTCGCTACCAGCCTGATACCGGTCAAGTTCGAGTCGCGTTTTTTAAACGCGCTGCTCAGCAGTCTTCCCGGTTTGGTTATTGCCCTGGGCGTAGCGCTCTGGGTGTGGCAAGCGAGTAGCTCGAATTCATCGGGCTATTAATATGAATTGGCCTCAGCAAGGCCGGATACAAATGAAATGTATTAAACAAAGGAGAAACAAATGAAGAAAACAATACTACTGGCGAGCATCGCGGCACTTTCAGTCAATACCCTGCATGCCGCCAACTACACGGTTGATCCCGGACATACCTATGTCAGTTTCGCGATTAACCACCTGGGATTTTCGACCATGCGCGGGAAATTCGACAAACAGTCGGGGTCACTCAGCTACGACCCGGCCGCAAAGAGCGCTTCGGTCACAATCGAAATTGATGCGGCTTCGATCGACACCGGTCACGACAAGCGCGACGAGCATTTGAGGTCACCCGATTTTATCAACGCGGTCGAGCATCCGACCATTACCTTCAAGTCCACCAAGGCCGGCTGGAGCGGCGACAAGCTGTCGTCGGTAACCGGTAATTTGACGATCATGGGCGTAAGCAAGC
>CALJQI010000131.1 GCA_937980285.1 uncultured Gammaproteobacteria bacterium
GGCCGCACGCGCGCGTCGACCCAGGCTTTCGAAGTCGTCGAAGGCGCCGGAATTGACGTTGCCGGCCTGCAAAACGAGGATGGTCGTGGCGTCGAGTTCGGCAACCGCGTCGGTCTCGATCCGGCCCTGGCTGTCGGCCGGTACCCATTCGACATTGTCGATGCCGAAGCCGAGCAGCGCGATCGCCTTGGAAACGGTGCCGTGTGCCTGCTGGCTCGCGACCACGCGTAATCCTGGGGCACCGATAAATCCGTTGCGGTTGATGTCCCAGCCCAGGCGGGCGAAGTTACGCTGCCTCGCCGCCGCCAGGCCGCAGAAAATCGACAGCGAGGAACCGCTGACAAATCCCGCCACGGTCGATTCGGGAAGCCCCATTAGTTGACGCAACCAGCCTTCGGTCACTTCCTCGAGTCTCGATGCGACCGGGGAGGCCAGGTATAGCGGCGTATTCTGGTCCCAGAAGTCGGTTAACCAGCGCACCGCCAGCGTTGCCGGTATGACGCCGCCGTTGACCAGGCCGAAGTAGCGCCCGCCGATCTGATCGACGGTTGCCGGCGAACCGTAGCGGTCCAGCTGGCGCAGTATTTGCTGCGCGTCCCCCGGCCCTTCGGGAAGCGGCTCGTCGAAATGGGCAAGGTCGGCGATCGCCTGCGGGGTTGGGAAAACGTTGCGTTCCAGCGCCGCGTCGGCATAGGCGTAGGCGGCGTCGCGGGCGTCGTCGAAGGCGTTTTTCTGCCGCAGTTCACGGAACATGCGTTTACGAATATCGTCAGTCATTTCGAGGCTCGTCGAGAATCTGTTTTATCCTGGTTTGCAGAACGGGCAGTATTTCGGCAGCGAACCAGGGATTGCGGCTGAGCCAGCGATTATTGCGCGGGCTCGGATGCGGCAAGGGTAGCATGCCCGGCCAGTAATCCCGCCAGCTTCGCACCAGCTCGGTCAGCGATGCGAATTTCGCCGACAGGTGATAGCGCTGGGCATATTGCCCCAGTACCAGCACCAGCTCCAGTTGCTGCATATGCGAGAGTAACGCTTCGCGCCAATGCGCCGCGCATTCGGGCCGCGGCGGCAGGTCGCCCGAGCTGCCGCTGCCCGGATAGCAGAAACCCATTGGCAGGATTGCGATCCGGCCGGCGTCGTAAAAGGTCTCGCGATCGATACCCATCCACTGGCGCAGGCGCTCGCCGCTGGGGTCGTCGAAGGGCACTCCCGAGGCATGCACCCGGCTCCCCGGCGCCTGTCCCGCGATCAGTATCCTGGCGTCGACGGAACACTGCAGTACCGGTCTCGGACCGAGCGGCAGGTCGGCGGCGCAAATGCGGCAGCTGTCAATCTCGGACAGTAGCGACTCGAGGCTGCTCAAGCGCGGCCCTGATGGCTCAGAAACTGGCCGTTACGGACACCGCTGGGCGCCTTGTGGTGCCAGCCGAGCTTGCCGTTGACCCAGACGCTGACGATGCCGTCGCTGGGCTGTTTGGGGTTCTCGAAACTGGCGCAATCGAGGATGGTATCGGGATCGAACAGCAGCAGGTCGGCGTAGTTGCCGATGGCGATGCGGCCGCGATCGGCGAGGCCGAACCGCTGCGCCGTCAGGGTCGTCATCTTGTGCACGGCAGTTTCGAGGTCGAACAGCTTCTTCTCGCGCACGTAGTGCCCGAGGACGCGTGGAAAAGTGCCCCACAGGCGCGGGTGCGGCGTTGTCATCGAGGCGATACCGTCGGAGCCGATCATCGCCGCCGGATGGCGCATGATGCGTTCGAGATCGGCGTCGTCCATCTGGAAGTAGATGGCCGCTGCCGGGTACAGCCTGTCGCAGGCTTCTTCCAGCGAACAGCCCCAGTCGGCGGCGATACGGTCGAGCAATAGCCCGTTGCATTCGGGATGCGGCGTCGACTCGGCCACCAGCACCGAGACGGCTTCGCGGATGAACTGCGGCAGTAGCGAGGTCGAACTGGCGGTATAAGGGTAGACGTCGAAGCTGACCGGCTGCCTCGCCTCCCTGGCCTGGTCGATCATCGCCAGGGTCTCGCTCGAACGCCCGTAGTTTTTCGGACCGGCACACTTATGGTGCGAGATGACGACCGGCACCGATGCGCGCTTGCCGATATACAGGGTTTCCGCTACCGCCTCGGTCACGTAATCGCCCTCGTCGCGCATATGGGTCGCGTAAACCGCGTTGTCGAATTCACCTAAAACACGAGCCAGCTGTACTACCTCGTCGGTGGACGCCGCTTCGGCGGGCGGATAACCGAGCCCCGTGCTCATGCCGATGCATCCCTGTTGCAGCGCCAGCCTTAGATCCTGCTGCATCTGCGCGATGGCCGTATCGTCGGCACTTCGATCGAGGTCGTTCTTCATTGTCGCCAGTCGTAAGCTGCTGTGGCCGGCGAGCAGCGCCAGGTTGACCGCCCCCGGGCTCGTCGACAGCGCTTCGCGGTAAGCGCTGACGGTCGGGAACCGAAACTCGGCCGCATCGCCGAGTAGCGGAAAGGGGGGCGGCATTTCACCTTCGGGTTGCAGTGGCGCCAGGCTGATGCCGCAGTTGCCGGCGACGACGCTGGTCACGCCCTGGGAAATCTTGAACTCGAGGTCGGGAGATTTGAAAATCGCGAGGTCGTCGTGGGTGTGGCAATCGATGAACCCGGGAGAGAGCGCCAGCCCGCCGGCGTCAATTCGGGTATCGGCCTGCCAGTGCCGGCAGTCGCCGACATCGGCGATACGATCGCGCTCGATGGCGACGTCGACAAAGCGCGAGGGGTTGCCGCTGCCGTCGATTACCCTGGCGCCGCTGATGACGAAATCACAGCTGGCCATGGTTGAGTCCGGGGCAGGATTCAGCTTGCAACCACTTTTTAGGTTGCGCAATTGAAAACGGCGGTCTGCTTGCGACCGCCGCGCTAGGCCTGGTACAGCGCCAGGTCGGCATGCGCCAGCAGCTTTATCATGGTTGTGCGCTCTTCCTGAAGCTTGCGCTTATGATTTCGGAGCCACTGTAAAGGCATATCGATTCGGGTTCAAGTTTTTAGCCTGCTCGTTGCAGGCGGCGCCGGATCTGCCGTATACCGACAGCGGGAAAAATAAAATGGCCGCAAACAGGGGCAAAATAGCGATTATTTATTTTGTCGGAGAATCCAAAGCCGCCGGCCTGACGTACAATACTGCAATCCATGCACTCGCAGGTGAATCCGCAGAGATGAAAGTATTGTTGTTAATTGCCCATGGCAGCCGTAAGCAGTCGGCTAACGATGAAATACGCCGACTGGCCCTGCGAGTACAGGCATTATGCGGCGAGGAATACGCCGCGGTGGTCGCCGCTTTTCTCGAATGCGCCGAGCCCGGCATTCAGCAGGGCGTCGATCGTTGTGTCGAGCTGGGCGCGACCGAGGTGGTCGCGGTGCCTTATTTTCTCGCCGCGGGTAAACACGTGGCCATGGATATACCCGCCGAACTCGCCTGTGCCAGCGCGGGTTACCCGCAACTCAAGATCGAAATGTCGCAGTACGTCGGCGATAACGACGCCATGCCCGAACTGGTGTTGCGCTGCTCGAAGCAGGCTGGCGGGGCCGGTTGAGCGGCAGCCAGCGGCTGCCGCATAATTTTGCCACTTTAAAAAAGGGAAATAGGCTGTATTAGGGACATGGAATCTCTATAATACCCGCTTTCTAGCGCCGGCCGGCCGGCCTCCTCAAGACAGCGAGTACTAACTATGAATGCTCCTCTCAGCAACAGCGCCCTGGTGGATAAAGACCAGGAGCACATGATTCATCCGTTACACCAGAATGCCGCCCATGCGAACGCGAAAGTCTGGGTAGAAGCAGAGGGATCACACCTGATCGACGCCGACGGTAATCGTTATATCGACGGTTTGTCCTGCCTGTGGAACGTCAGCTGCGGTCACGGGCGCCAGCCGATGGTCGACGCGGCCGCGCAGCAAATGAAGCAATTGGCTTTTTGCTCCAGCTATAACGGCAGCTCGAACCCGCCGGCGATCGAACTCGCCGAGCGCCTGGCGGATATCTGCTACCCGCAGATCAATAATTTCTATTTCACCTCGGGCGGTGGCGAGTCTACAGACAGCAATTTCAAGCTGGCGCGCTTTTACTGGAAGGCGAAGGGCAAGCCGGAAAAGGTCAAGGTCATCAGCCGCGTACTCGGTTATCACGGCGTAACCTTCGCCGCCATGTGCGCCACCGGGATTTCGAGCTACTGGCCCGCGTTCGAACCGCGCATGCCCGAATTCAGCCATATTCCGGCGCCCGATCCCTATCACTATCCGCAGCCGGAAGACGGTTCCTCGCTGGGTATCGCCGCCGCCAACGAGCTGGAAAAGGAAATTCTCAAACAGGGGCCTGAAACGGTGGCGATGTTTATCGCCGAACCGGTGCAGGGCGCGGGTGGCGTTATCGTGCCGCCGGCCGATTATTTTGCGCGCATTCGCGAGATTTGCGACAAGTACGAAGTGCTGCTGGTGGCCGACGAAGTCATTACCGCCTTCGGCCGCACCGGCAAGATGTTCGCGCTCGAGCACTACGGCGTACAGCCCGACCTGGTGCAATTCGCCAAGTCGATTACCTCGGGATACCTGCCGCTCGGCGGCATCGGCATCAGCGATGAAATCGCCGCCACTATCCGCGAAAGCGCGTCGCCGTGGATGCACGCATATACCTACAGCGGTCACCCGACCACCTGCGCGGTTGGGCTTGCCACGCTCGACTACATAGAAAGCGAGAACCTGGTCGAGCGGGCCGCAAGCTCGGGCGCATACCTGCTCGAAAAACTGCACAGCGAACTGGATAACCATCCCCACGTGGGCGATGTCCGCGGTCTCGGCATGATGTGCGCGGTCGAGCTGGTCGATGACAAGGAGGCCAGGTCCTGGTACCCGCCGGAGTGGGGCGTCGGTCCGAAAATGACCAAGGCGATGATCGATCACGGCGTGTTTACGCGCATGCGCAGCGAAGTCGTCTGCCTGGCGCCGCCGCTGACCACCGACCAGGCTACCCTCGACGAGCTGGTTGCCGGCGTGCGCAACGCCGTAGTCGACGTCTTCGGCGAGTAAACGCCAGCGGATTACCGCCCGTCGGCATAACTCCATGCGTGTAAGGCTTAGGCCGAAGTTTCAGTCCGAACTGGCGCGTTCGGGTAGCTGCTTGATGTAGAGATCGTGCTTGGAATAGGGAATTTCGACGCCGGCCTCGATGAAGCGCTTGTAGACCTGGCAGTTGAGCGCGTCGATTACGCGGCCGCGCAGTACGGGCTGGTCGATCCAGCACAGCAGCTCGAAATCGAGGCTGGAAGGGCCGAAGGCGCGCAGGCGAACGCGTGGCTCCGGATCCTCGCACACGGCTTCGTCGCCGAGCGCGATATCCATCAGGATTTCGCGCACCTGATCGATGTCCGAACCGTAGGCGACGCCGACGGCGATACGGATGCGAAACTTTTCCTCGGGACCGCCGGATTCGTTGATGATCTTGGTGTTGCCCATGATCGCGTTGGGCACCGTGACCTCGACATCGTCGCGCGTCATCAGGCGCGTGCTGCGAATGCCGATATGGGTAATCTCACCGCGCTCGCCGCTATCGAGCACGACGAAATCGCCGATCTTGTAGGGTGCGTCGGCCATGATGAAGACGCCTGAAAACAGGTTCGCCAGCGTGTCCTTGGCGGCGAAGCCGACCGCGATGCCGACGATGCCCGCCGACGCCAGCCAGGCGGTCATGTCGACGCCCCAGGCGGAAAACACGATATATACCGAAAGCACGATGATGAGGATGATCGCGAGGTTTTCGAACAGCGGTAGCGTTTGCGGATGCAGCACTGTTAAGCGCTCGTCGTTGGCGGCAATTTTTCGTAGCAGCGTTCGAACCACGCGCAACAGGAACACCGTCCACACCAGGTAGGCGACGGTTTGCAGGCTCGAGAAAATGAAAAAATCGTAGGGTTCGCCGATCTTGAGCAGGTTTACCGCCAGCGCGAAGCCGAGCAGGATCACGCTGGTGTAAACCGGGTTGTGCAGGTAGTTGATCAGCGCGTCGTCGATTTCAAACCTGGTGCGCTGGGCGAGCTTTTTCAGCGTCGAGCTGATAAAGCGATCGAATATCCACGCCAATAGCCAGCTCGCGCAGACCACCGACAGGGCCTGCAGCCAGGGATTTTCGCCCACCAGCCCGAGATAGGGCAGCAGCGATGCCTGCATTTCGTTCAGCATTCGATGATATTCACCGCGAGCCCACCGCGTGCGGTCTCCTTGTACTTGGTTTTCATGTCGGCGCCGGTTTCACGCATGGTCTTGATGACTTTGTCCAGTGACACGAAATGCTGACCGTCGCCGCGCATGGCGATACGCGCGGCGTTGATCGCCTTGACCGAGGCCATCGCGTTACGTTCGATACAGGGCACCTGCACCAGGCCGCCGACCGGGTCGCAGGTCAGCCCGAGGTTATGCTCCATTCCGATTTCCGCTGCGTTCTCGGCCTGTTCTGGGCTGCCGCCGATAACCTCGGTGAGCGCGCCGGCGGCCATCGAACAGGCGCTGCCGACTTCGCCCTGGCAGCCGACCTCGGCGCCCGAGATCGACGCGTTCTCCTTGTAGAGGATGCCGATTGCGCCGGCGGTCAGTAAGAATCTGACGATGCCGTCGTCCTCGGCCGCCGGGTAAAAATGCTGGTAGTAATGCATTACCGCCGGGATAATACCGGCCGCGCCGTTGGTGGGCGCGGTGACCACGCGCCCGCCGGCCGCGTTCTCCTCGTTCACCGCCAGCGCCCACAGGTTGACCCAGTCTAGCGAGGTCAGCGGATCCTTGTAGGTGATATGCGGCTGGCTGCTGAGCTTGCGGTAGAGGTCGGCCGCGCGGCGTTTGACCTTCATGCCGCCCGGCAGGATGCCCTCGTTGCGGCAGCCGTTCCTGACGCAGGTTTGCATGACCTTCCAGATTCCGAGCAGGCCGCTGCGAATTTCATCCTCGCTGCGCCAGGCCTTTTCGTTGGCGAGCATGACGTCGCTGATACGAAGGTCGTGGTTGGCG
>CALJQI010000132.1 GCA_937980285.1 uncultured Gammaproteobacteria bacterium
CTTACACGATCACATCCCAGCACGCGAGCGATTCTCTGACCGACGAAGACACGGGCACCACCGGCATCGTTCGCGTGCAGGGTAAATGGGAGTTGTTGAACCGCGGTCAGAAGAACAAGGGCTCGTTGGTGTTCAGCGTCGACAATCGCGCCAATTATGGCGATGTTGCCGCCGCCGATCTGTCGGCTGAAATCGGCTACATCGGCCCGACCGCGACGCTGTTCAGCGCGCCGGATACGGTGCTGGTCGATTTCAACTGGCAACAATACATCAGCGACGGCCAGACCGGAATCCTGGTCGGCCGATACGACCCGAGCGATTACATGCATGTGCTCGGTTATTCAAACCCGTGGACCACGTTTCAAAACCTGAACACCCTGCTCGATAGCTCGGTCGCTTATCCGGACGCGGGTTTCGGTGCCGGCATCGGGCACTGGTTCAATGATAACTGGTACGGCGTCGCCGGTTTCAACGACGCCAACGGCCGCATCGACGAAACCCATATCTTCGATAACGGATCGGAGTTTTTCAAGTTCGCCGAAATTGGCTGGTCGCCGAGTCGCGATCAACGCTACTTCACCAATGTGCATTTGTTCGTGTGGGATGTGGACGAGCGCGATGACGACGGTATCGACGATGCTCACGGTGCGGCTATCGGTATGAATTACACGAGTGAACAGACCTGGATGGTATTTGCCAAGATCGGCTGGTCGGACGCGGATGCGCCGAACGATCCGCAAATCTACGAGGAATCCTATAGCGTCGGCGGAATCTATTACTTCGCTGATCGCTCGGATCTGGCAGGAATCGCGATAAACCGTGGTGAACTTGCCGCCGAGGGTCTCGTCTCGGACACGCAGACCACGACCGAAATCTTTTACCGCGTGCAATTCTCACGTAACCTGGCGATTACGCCGAGCATTCAGTTGCTGGAGGACCCGGCATTGAATGACGAGGACGACAGCATTACTGTGTTCGGTTTACGCCTGCGGCTGACGCTGTAATCATGGTGACAGTTAACTTAATTCAGAATTCAGCTAACTGTCGCCACAATTTCCAGTCATTGCGAGTGAAGCGAAGCAATCTCGTTGTAAGCTGGTTGTCCCGGTTGATGTTTGCGCTTGCTTTGATGGTTTCGCCTGCAAGCATGGCCGGCGGTGAGCCGGCATCGGTAACCGGAACCGTCAGCTATCGCGAGCGAATGGCGTTGACACCGGAGGCTGTTGTCGAGGTGCGGCTACTCGACGTGTCGATCGCCGACGCCGCGGCAAAGCTGATTGCCGAGCAGACGATCCGGCCGCAGCACCAGGTGCCGATTGCGTTCGAGCTGGTCTACGATTCCGCCGATATCGACGATCGCCTGACCTATGCCGTTCGTGCAACAATACGCGATGGTGGCCGGCTCCTGTTCACGACTGATCGCAGCTACCCAGTGTTGACTCGCGGCAATCCAGGGCATGTCGATCTTGTCCTCAAACGCATTTCGAATTAATCCATGGACATTCCCGAGCGAGCGGCGGTTCGAATGTATTACCGGAAACTAAGGAGATGAAATTGCTTAAACAGATCTTGCCACGTTTCGGATTACTGCTGCTGGCCAGTATTTTACTGTTGGCTAATCTATTGCCGCTGCGCGCGGATGACGGAACCACGATAGTTACCCCCTACATTGGTTACAGGGGCGGCGGCGAATTCAATGACGAGGCCACGGATACGAGACTGGATATCGACGAGAGTGGATCTTTCGGTCTGATCGTCGGCTGGGAAGTGAAAGGCGGGCAGGTCGAAGTCAGTTACAGCATGCAATCGAGCGAGCTCACTACCAATGATTCGGTCTCTGCCGATGTACTGGTCGACGTCGATGTCCATAACCTGATGTTTGCCGGCAAAACGATACTGGATCCAGATCTCGGCGCCTACATTTCGTTCCTGCTGGGCCTGACCCATTACGAATTCGAGCCCGGCGAGGTCGATTCCGCTACCCGTCCCGCATTGGGCATCGGCGGCGGCATCGACCGCCGTATCGACGATAGCCTGGGGTATAGGGTCGGGCTGCGCGGCCTGATGACCATTTTCGAGGACGATGACAAAAGCTTTTGCGATTCGTCGAGCGGTTGCACGATCCGTCTCGATAACAATTCGATCATGCAGTGGGAGATTTTCACCGGGATCAGCTTCAGATTCTGACAGGAAAAAAAGAGAGGGGGTCGGTGACAAATGATTCTCATGTGTCACCGACCCCTTTATTTTTTGCTCTGAACGGGATTATTCGTAGGGTTGGACCGAGGTGGCTTCGAGCGCGTAGGAGCTCGGTATGTCGGAGGCGCCGTCGACGAAGTTCAGGCTGGACTTGCTTTGCTCGGTTTTCATCAGGCCGTTGACCCAAACCGGGGTGTAGAGGCCGCCGTCGGTGGTGTAAGCCTCGTCGGTTTTGACGTGCACGATCTGGTTCGGCGGCGGCGGCGGCGTGTGGATGCAGGCTCCGACATAGGGTACCAGGAAAAACTCGGTGACCTTGTCGCCGTCGAATTCGAGCGGCAGCAGGTAACCCGGGATGCGCACCGGTTTACCGTCGAGGTCCTCGTTGGCGAGGAAAGTCTTGGCCACGCGTTCTTTCGCGACTTCATCGCGCATCGCGATCAGGCCGTCGATATCGACCTCGTCTTCCTCGAGCTCTTTTACGCGCTTTTCGTAGTTGGCCATGGTTTCCTCGTCGACCTTTTTGCCGGCTTCGAGTCGGTCGCGTATTTGCGCCACCAGGCTCAGTTCGTACAGCGTATCCTCGTCGAGCTTCGTGAAGGCGTCGTCGAACTGCGCCGCGGCCGGCACCAGGTCGTCCCAGGTGATTTCGCGAGCTTCGGCCGCGATCGCTGAATAATGGATTACCAGCCCCGAAATCAGGGCCAAAAAGGCGAGTCTTGGATATTTCGTCATTTTAGTTTATCCGCCAGGTTTCAAACGCGAACGGTCATGCCGTCGATCAGTGCATAACGATACATACGAATACCGGGTATCAAACCGATCAGGCAGCCGACCAGGGCAACGGCTATTAGGACATAGACCAACTCCGGGGTAAACAGGTTCAGTTCGACGAACAGCCCGAATTCACGCGCGATCCAGTCCTGGCCGAGCAGAAACAGGCCGCTGACGAATAAAACGCCGAGGCCGATACCGGCGAGCGTGATAACCGCCGCCTCGCCAAGGATTAGCGATAGCACCTGCAACGGGCGTGCGCCCATCGCGCGCAGGATTGCCATTTCGCGGCGGCGTTCGTTGATGCTGGTCATCAGCACGATCAGCAGCGACGACAGGCCGACGAAAACGACGAATACGGAGATCGCGAGCAGCGTATCCTCGACCAGGCCGACGATTTCCCACAACTCCAGCAGCGCGACGCCGGGCAGGATGGCGCTCAGCGGTTCCTCGTCGAATTCGTTGATTCTGCGCTGCAGGCCGATTGCCGCGGCGCGCGATTCGAGGCCGAGCATGAAAGCGCTGATGGCGTATTCCTCGCGCTGATCCGACTGCCCGGCGCGCGCTTCGTTGTCGTCGTGTTCCCGGTGTTCGCTATGAGCTTCGTGCTCATCGTGTTTCTCATGCCCGTCATTTTGTTTCGTTTCGGCGCGATCGCTACTACCCACCAGGGCTGCCAGCGGGTCGAAATCCTGTTGCTCGCCTATCTGGCGCAAATCCTCGTGCATGTGGTCGAAGCCTGCGAGACTGACGTGCACGCTGCGATCCACCGGGGTGCCGGTACGCTGGAGAATGCCGACCACGCGAAACGGTGCGTCGCCGTGCTCGATGAAGCTCTCGTCGCCGGCGCCGTGGGCGACGACGATTTCGTCGCCGAGACGATAGCCCAGGCTGTCGGCAACGTCGGCGCCGAGCACGGTTTCACCCTCGTGCTCGAACCATTCCCCCTGGCGCAGTTCGAGCCCGCGATCGCGGGCGTAGCGAAAGTGCTCGAAATAACTGCCGTTGGTGCCGACCACGCGATAACCGCGGTGGCTATCGCCCATCGATAGCGGGATGCTCCATTTAACTCCGGGCAGGCCGCTGATTTCCTCGTAACTGTGCCAGTCGATGTTATTGGTGGGATTGCCGATGCGAAACACCGAATAGAGCAAAAGATTGACCGAGCCGCTGCGCGCACCGACGATCAGGTCGGTGCCAGAGACGGTGCTGGCGAAGCTGGATTTGGCCTCGTTGCGCAGAATTTCGACGCCGAGCAATAGCGCGACGCTAAGCGTTATCGATGCAATTGCGAGGCCGACGCTGGCCTTGCGGTTGCGAAAACTTTTCACTGCGAGGACGGCGATGCTCATACGCTCATCTCAGTTGACCACCTGCAGGTGAGGCGTGCCCTCGGCCGCGGCGCGGTTTAGTTCGCCCAGTTCGATCACGCGATCGAAGGGCGATTGCAGTCCCCGGTCGTGGCTGACAAACAACAGCGTCGATCCTGCCTCGTCGCATTCGCGGAACAGCAGCTCGATGAAAGCGGCGCGGCGGTCGGCATCCATCGACGAGGTCGGTTCGTCGGCGATCAGGATTTCCGGCGCGCCGATCAGCGCGCGCGCGGCGGCGACACGCTGCTGCTGACCGACGCTGAGCTCGGTTACCGGCTTGTCGACGACCGCGGCGTTGGCCATGTCGAGGTGGGCGAGCAGGCGCATGGCTTCGTCATCCGTGTCGCCGCTGCGCGCGGCCGCCTTGTTGCGGCGCTCGGCGGAGAAGCGGCATGGCAGGGTGACGTTCTCGATTACGCTGAGGTAGGGAATCAGGTTGAACTGCTGGAACACGATACCGAAATGATCGGCGCGAAAACGATCGCGCGCCGCCGCGCCGAGCTCGTTGAGGTTTTGTCCGAGCACTTCGATTGCACCGGATTGGGGCGCGAGCACGCCGGCAATGAGGCCGAGCAGCGTCGATTTGCCGCTGCCGCTGGCGCCGTGCAGGAACAGCCGTTCGCCCCGTGCGAGTGCGAGGCGATCGATCTGCAACAGCGGCACAGGCTGCCCGGGCCAGCCGAAGCGCAGCGTTTCGAGGCGGATCAGGGGATCAGGCAATTTCGTTTCCGGTGCTCATGCGATGGCAAAGATAACATAGCTAGTTATACGTAACAGCAGTGTTTTGGATCGATGCGGAGACTCGAATCCGGCGGTCTTGAGTCTGCCTGTGCAGTCGGCTTTCGAAATGCGTCGTATCTGAAAGATGACCGCTTACGCTGGATTGACAGGAGCACAGGGCCAGGATATCCGCTCAGCGCGAGTTTTGCCGGCGGTACTCGCTCGGGGTGAGCCCGGTCAGGCGTTTGAACGCGCGTGTGAAGTGCCCGGCCTCGCGATAGCAGAGATCGCTGGCGATCTTGACGATGCTCGTGTTCGAGTCGTCCAGTTGTCGCAGCGCATAATTGAGGCGCGCGTCGTTGACCAGCTCACGGAAGCTGCTGCCGTGTGCCTTGAGCAGGCGCTGCAGGCCGCGCGGCGTCATGCCGGCGATATCCGCCACCAGTCCGAGCGACAGATTCGGCTCGGTGACGTAACTTTGCAGCATCTTGCGCAATACCGGGATTGGGTTGGCAGTCGCTTCGAGCCTGCCGACGGACCGGTGCGGTTGCGCCGATTCGTGTCCGCTTGCCGTCTTGCGCTTTTTCTCGAGCGACAGCAGGTCCCGGGCGAATACGACCGCGGTTCCCGGCCGGGACAACCTGAGCGGGCCTCCCGCGAAAACCGAGTTTTTAGCGGCGATCCGGTTCTCCGCCATCATCAGTTCGACCGAATCCGGGCGCCAGTTTTTACCGGCGAACGCCCGGATCAGGTCGATCATGCCGGTA
>CALJQI010000133.1 GCA_937980285.1 uncultured Gammaproteobacteria bacterium
GCAGCAGGACGATTACCGCGTGCTGGCGGCGGATACTACAATTACCCTCGATGGTGATATCATTGGCAAGCCCGCCGATCAGGAGCAGTGCCGCTGTATACTGGGGCAACTGTCCGCAAGACAACACCTGGTTTTGACCGCTGTCGCGCTAGCGACGCCGAATGGCATCGCCTGCCGCCTGGTGCAGAGCCGGGTTAGTTTCAAGGCGCTGTCGCCGGCGGAAATCGACGACTATTGCGCCAGCGAGGAACCGATGGACAAGGCAGGCGCATATGCGATACAGGGCAGGGCAGCCCTGTTTATAAGATATCTTGAAGGCAGTTATTCTGCGGTCATGGGATTACCGTTGTTCGAGACTGCCGAATTGCTGCGGGACGCTGATACAGCGCTGGTTTGACTATGCCGATAAGCGAAGAAATTCTGTTAAACGTCACGCCCCAGGAAACCCGGGTCGCGATTGTCGAAAATGGCGCGCTGCAGGAAGTCTGCATCGAGCGCCAACGTAGCCGCGGTATCGTCGGTAATATTTACAAGGGCAAGGTCAATCGGGTATTGCCGGGTATGGAAGCGGCCTTTGTCGACATCGGCCTGGAAAAGGCCGGTTTTTTGCATGTTTCCGATATCGATATCGGAAACGACGGCAACGGCGAAGCCGAAAACGGCAACCGCCCGCTCATCAACGAGCTGCTGCGCGAGGGTCAAACCCTGCTGGTGCAGGTCGTCAAGGACCCCATGGGGACCAAGGGAGCTCGCCTGACCACCAGTATATCGGTGCCGTCGCGTTACCTGGTGTACATGCCGAACTCGACCATGGTCGGCATATCGGTCAAGATCGAAGACGAGGATGAACGCGAACGCCTGAAATCCCTGCTCGAGGCATGCCGCGAGGAAAACCGCACCGGCGGCTGTATCATTCGCACCGCGGCCGAAGGCGTGGACGAGGCCGAGTTGAAGCGCGACATCGCGTTTTTGTCGAAGTTATGGGCATCGCTGCTCGAGTTCGCCGAAAGCGCTAAGCCCGGAAACATGGTTCACGAGGATTTGCCGCTGTCGATTCGGACCCTGCGCGATATGGTGAGTGGCGATACCAGCGCGGTAAAAGTCGATTCGCGCGAAACCTACCAAAAGATGACCAGCTTCGCGACACGATATATTCCAGACCTGCCGTCGCGTATCGAACATTATCCGGGCGAGCGTCCGCTGTTCGATCTGTACAACATCGACGACGAATTACATCGCGCCCTGGCACGCCAGGTCAGCCTCAAGTCAGGCGGTTACCTGATTATCGACCAGACCGAGGCGATGACCACTATCGACATCAATACCGGCGCCTTCGTCGGCCATCAAAACCTCGAGGAAACCATTTTCAAAACCAATATGGAAGCCTCGCAGGCGATCGCGCGACAGCTCAGGTTGCGTAACCTCGGCGGCATCATCATTATCGATTTCATCGATATGGAGCACGAGGATCACAAACGCCAGGTATTGAAATCACTGGAAAAGTATCTGGATAAGGATCATGCCAAGACCCAGGTGTGCGAAGTTTCTCCGCTGGGGCTGGTGGAAATGACGCGCAAGCGCACGCGTGAAAGCCTCGAGCATGTGCTGTGCGAGCCCTGCAAGACCTGCCACGGGAGGGGTTCGATCAAAACCACCGAAACCGTGTGTTACGAGATTTTTCGCGAAATATTGCGCGAGGCCCGCATTTACGACGAAGCCCAGCAACTGCTGGTGATGGCAAACCAGGATGTCGTCGAACGCCTTCTCGACGAAGAGGCCGCCAGCCTTGCCGAGCTGGAAACCTTTATTAAAATTCCGGTCAAACTGCAGGTGGAGGCGCATTTGTCCCAGGAATCCTACGACGTGGTGCCCGTCTAGAAATCAGCGACCTGCAAGATGGAATTTTTAAAGCGAGTCACTATTAGTTTTTTTGTTATTGCGATTATCTTGCTGGCTATCGTCATGGGCGGGATTCGCCTGGCGATCATGAACATCGAGTATTTCAAGCCCGAAATCGAGTACCTGTTCGAACGCGATCTGTCCCCGGGATTCGTCTTTACCGGGCTCAGCGGCGATGTCAATCATTTCAACCCGATCCTGCGCGTCGAAAACGTGTCCATGACCCTGCCCGACCAATCGCAGCCACTGTTCATCGACCGGCTCGAAATCGAGTTCGACTTCTGGGCCAGTTGGCGCGAAAACGCCCCGGTGGTGCGGGAAATTACCGGTAAACTGGAAAAACTGGAACTGATCAAGGACGAAGCCGGCAACTGGTCGACTAACGATATATCGCTTGCACTGGACCCCGACTCGGGGCCGGCGCCCGAATTCAGGCAGATTCTGGGTCTTGTGCCGCGCTATCTCAATTTGAGCCTCAACCGCCTGATCGTGCATGATCGGAAGACGGGAACAAGCCATCAGCTGGATCGCATCAAAGCGCAGATCAATCACCTGCAGGACCAGTTTTACGTCAAATTCAGCGCCGCCTTACCCGACCAGCTGGGGCAGGGCATTCTGGTCAAATCGATCGTCGGCCCCGACAGTAGCGTGATTTACCTGAATTCGTCGAACCTGCAGCTGGTGCCGGTGGCGAGGCTGTTCGATCTCGATACCTGGGGTTTGCAGCAGGGCGCGCTCGACGGCGAAGTCTGGATCAATATGTCTGGCTACGATGTGCTGGCGGTCAACGGCGACCTGGTGTTGAAAAATGGTGTGGTGCAGATGACCGCCGAGCGGGAGCCGCTGGCGATATCCTACAGTTCCCGCTTCAGCGCCCTGCAATTGCCGTCGAGCTGGCGTATCGCCAATTCGTTTAAACGCCTGAATATCGATAACAGGAATGTGGCGGTATTCGACAGCCAACTGGAAATCGCCGATGGCTCGCAAAACAGGGTGGTTTCGGCATGGGTCGATCGGTTGCAGCTTGTCAGTCTGCCGGTAGTCGCCGGTCAGTGGCTGCCCGCTGGCGTCAGCGAGCAGATTGCCCAGGGCAGGCTCGATGGGCAGTTGCAGGATATCCTGTTCAGTCTGGACCTCGACCAGCCCCGTGAGTTTTATTTTAGCGCCCAGGCTTCAGACTTGCGCAGCCAGGCTTTTGCCGGTTATCCCGGCGCCGATAATATCAATGCCGACATCCTCCTTGGCAGGCAGCGGATGGGCTTTAGAATCCATGGCAACCATGTCAGCCTCGATTTTGGCGATCACTTCAACCAGCCTTTTGAGCTGGATCAGCTCGAACTCGAGGCCTCGGCGAGAATTCTTGAGCAGGGTCTGGTGCTGGCCGTCGACGATCTGCGCCTGCAAAACCAGGACATCAGCGCCGGGGGCCGGATGTGGATGGAGTTCGACCAGGACGAAGCTCCCTTTACCTTTATTCGCGCCAGCTTCAGTGATGGCAACGGGGCCAGCACGAGCAAGTATCTTCCACGCAACTACATGCCGCTGGAAGCACAGGCATGGCTTGATCGCGGTATCAGGAATGGCTTTGTACCCGAGGGTGAAATGCAGTTTCACGGTCGCCTGCGAGATATCAGGGAGCTCAACCGGGAGAAGGCCGGCGAGTTTTTTGTCGATTTCGCGCTCGAGCGGGGCGATGTTTACTTTTCGCCCGGCTGGATGCCTGCAAGTGATGGTAGCGGGCGTGTGCTGTTTCACAACGTCAGTATGGATATCGATCTCGAGCGGGTCAGTTACGATCAAATCGACGATGCCCGCGCATTTGTGTCGATCGCGGATTTTGAAGATCCAGAGCTTTCGATCAGGATCGAAACCGAGAGCAGCAGCGAGCTGGCGGTCAACACCTGGCTGGACACGCCGGTGGGCAAGCAGTACCGGCAGGTCATGAAAAACCTGCACGATCTACAGGGCAATATCAATACCCGAGTCGATTTCAGCATGCCGCTATCGGGCGAGGACAAACAGCCCGTGGTGGCGGTGCAGGTCGACTTCGATAACGCGTCGGCGCAATCCGAGTCCTGGGGAATCTCGCTGTCGCAGGTCAACGGCCGCCTACAGGTCACGCCAACCACCATGAAGGCGCGGAGTATCCGGGCAAACTATTTCGGCGATCCGATCACGATCGATATCGATAGCCTGAGCCCTGGCGGTAATACGCTGGTTTCGGCGCGTGGAAAAGTCGATACCGCGAAACTGCTCAACAAGCTGCCAACACAATTAACCAGCAATATGCGCGGTAAGAGCGACTGGCGTATCGGGATGAATTTTGCCGACATATCGACACCGAAGTCGAAACCTTTTATGCGCCTGAGAGCCGATAGCGATCTGGAGTCCACACAGGTGGATCTGCCGCATCCTTTCGCCAAGCCGGCCAAAGGCAAGGTAGAGGTTTCCGCCGAGGTGGATTTTTTCCGGCAACAGATCTGGTTCAGCTCGAAAGTCGGTAACGACATTCTCGCACGGGGACAGCTGCTGCCGACGGAAAATGACGAATTCAGCTTGAATTTACTCGACCTCGCGTTTTCATCCGAACTGAAATCGAAACCCCGACAGGGTTTGCATCTGTACGGTTGGCTGGAGGAAGTTTCGGTCGATGACTGGGTCCGGTTCATCAAGAGTTCGGACGGCGGGAACCTCGAACTGCTGCAATCGGTTGAACTTGACTTCGATCGTGCCGTCGCGCTCAAGCGAGACATTAGTGGCCTGCGAATCGAGCTCAGGCAGGGTGAACGGCAATACTTTGGAAAAGTTGAGTCGTCGATCATGAATGGCAAATTTACAGCGCCATGGCAGCCAACGCCGACGAATCCACTGGTTATCGATCTGAGTTACCTGCAGATCGACAAACTTGAGCAGGAGTCCGGCGAGGCCGACCTGAGGCCCGAGGACCTGACCGATTTCCGTCTCACCAGCAAGGCGCTTGTATTTCACGACATGCTGTTCAGCGACCTGCATGTCGAGGCCAGGGCGGTTGCTGACAAGCTTCATGTCGACAGGCTGGGTCTGAAAAAGGAAAACCTGGTTCTGACAGGCATGGCGCAATGGGATTACGATGCTTCTGACCAGTCCCATCTCTCCAGTATTACCATGTCGATCCAGGGCGACATGCTGGGTACGGCTCTTGCCGGAATGGGTTTCGACGATACCATGCGCGGCGGAACCCTGAATTTCAGCGGTGGATTTACCTGGCCGGCGCCGTTGAGCGCGTTTACGGTGGATAACCTGGTCGGAGACGCCAGGTTCCAGATCGAAGAGGGGGTACTGAACAATGTCGAGCCGGGCGGCGGCGGCAAGTTTGTCGGCCTGTTTAGTCTCAGCGCATTGCCTCGGCGCCTGTCGCTGGATTTCTCGGATATCCTGATCAAGGGTATGGAGTTCGAGAGAATTTCCGGCAGTTACCGAATAGAAGACGGTATACTGCACACCAGGAATACGCGCATGGACGGACATTCGGCCACGATCAAAATTTCAGGCGAAACCGATATCGCAAAACGTGAGTACAACCAGAAC
>CALJQI010000134.1 GCA_937980285.1 uncultured Gammaproteobacteria bacterium
GTGGTGACATAAGGGTCGAACAGGTTATGCGCGACTTCTTCGGCGATACCGTGACCGCTGTCCTCGACCGTCAGTTCCAGCCAGTTGCGGCCGGAGGCTTCGACAAGTTGCGTGATCATCCTGATCCAGCCTTCGCCTTCCAGCGTTTCCAGGCTGTTTTTGATCAGGTTATGCAGTAATTGCCGCAGGCGTACATCGTCGGCCTCGATTTCAGGCAGGGCGGCATCCAGCTCCAGGTCGATGCTCACCTGGGCATTGTCTTCATGGTACAGCACCGCAATCTCCTCGAGCATCGCGTTGATATCGATTAGCTGCGGTTTTTGCGCCGGCGAGCGCGCATAGTCGGTAAACGCGTTGACCATCGACTTCATCGCTTCCACCTGCTGCACGATGGTATGGGTGTAGCGATCCAGCAGCGATTGCTTTTCTTCGCTGATCTCGCCGCTCAGCTTACGCTGCAAGCGCTCCGCCGACAGCTGGATTGGCGTCAGCGGATTCTTGATCTCGTGCGCAAGGCGGCGCGCCATTTCGCTCCAGGCGGACTCCTTCTGCGCCTGAATCAGTTCGGTCAGGTCATCGACCACGACAACCTGCTCCTTTCGATCGTCGGTCTGCGACAACAGCGTGGTGCCGCGCACGCGCAGCATTTTCTTGCCACCCTGAACGAACATGACCAACTCTTCATGCCATTCGTCATCCTGATCCAGATGCGCCCTGATGGCGTCGAAAAACGGCGCCATCATCGGATACTGGCGCAGTACGTCATCTATATAGAGTTCCGAGAAAAAATAGCCGTCGACGTCGAAAATCGAACAGGCCGCCGGGTTGCCGCTCTTGATGAACCCGGTTTCATCGATGGTCAGCACGCCGGAGGTGATGTGTTCCATCACCGATTCGAGGTAATTCTTCTGCAAAGCTTCCATGCGCTGGCTCTGCTCGGCAATCGCGCGGCTACGCGAAATCTTGCGCGTCATGGTATTGAACGAGCGCAACAGGAATCCGAGTTCGTCGCTGCCCGACAGCGTCAGTTGCCTTTCATAATCACCGGCGGCCACCGCCTTGGTACCCTCGACCAGGTCGTTGATCGGCGCCACCAGCTTGCGCGCGGCGACGAACGCCAGCCAGATCGCGGACAGCACGCTCAACAACCAGATAATGGATAGCGCCATGGTGAAACTGGTCTTCAGCGGATCCCTTAAAACCGCCAGTTCCTTGTAACGGTCATAGGCTTCCTGCACGCCCACCGTCAACTCGTTGATTCGGTCGGTGAAGGGGTATTGCGCCTGCAGGGTTCGCGCCGGTTCGGTCGCATCGAGGCTGGGCACCAGCACCACGACCTGCATTGCCAGACCGTAAACCGGGTCCTCCACCAGCTTGAGGTAGGGGCTGTCGACATCGAGATCGCCGATATCGGTTAGCGGCAGCGCCTCGGGCAGGTCGGTCGAATCGATGCTGCTGGAAGCGATGATCGAATTATTGTGATCGTACAGCGTGAGCTCGTTGGCGCCGAGCTGCACGCGCGCTTCATCGAGATAGACGATCAGTATCTCGTTGTCGACCTCGGTAATCTCAGAGGAAATCGCACGCGTCTTTTTCAACGCGTCGCGTTTGCGCAAATCGATGGCGCCGCGACCGAGCTGCAGCGAATCCTCGAGCGCGGTTTCGATACCGACGTCGAACCAGCTGTCGATGCCGCGATGCAAAAAACTCAGCGAAAAGTAATAAACCACGCTGACCGGGATGATGGTCAGCAACACGAACACGCCGATCATGCGCGCGGTCAGGTGCGAGCCGATGGTCTTCAGGCGGTACTGGACGATCAGCTTGTAGACGTTGTAGACGATCAGGCTCAGCAGCACCACCAGGCCCAGCGCGTTGAAAAACAACAGCCAGTTGTAGTACTTGCCGAAGGTCGACGAATGCGAAGTGGCGTCGCCTATGGTGTAAAGCGACACCATCAACAGCACCAGCAGGGCCGCGATCGAAGCAGTATTGCGAAACGTGCTATTCATGATTCGGGACGAATAACCTCCCATTCATACCAGTCGCTTTTCAAATCCCAGTCATTATCCCACAGTGAGCTCGACTTTAAAGGCAGCGGCAACTCGTCGGAATCGATACCAAAGCGCACGCGTGCGTAGTACTTCTTGTCGGGCGCCAGGTTATTGATATCCAGCATGGGGTAATTGTAAACCACTTCAATCGATTGCACCGCAGCTTTGCGATTGTCGAAATAGTGGCGCTCCGAACTGTTGACATCGAAAACCACGAACGAATCCAGCATCGGCAGGTGGTGCAGCAGGTACTGTTGTTTGAGCGATACCACCCTGTCGTCGAACCAGTAGGGTTTTTCCGAGCGTATTTCGACCTCGAACATCAACGGCACCGCGAATCCCTGGTCGATTGCGATCAAAATGTAATTCGGTATCTGGCTGTCGATCACCAGGTTTAACCTCAGCAAGGTCTGCTCGAGTGAGAACTCGGCGCTATCGACGACGAATGCGTCGCGATCCTGGGCCTGCGCCGATTGCAGGAATAGCAGTATCACCGCGGTGGCGGTGAGGGCGCGGCGCCAGACGCTGAACCGGGTTTTCATGGGCGAGCCGGCTTCGACAGCAGCGCGTAGTAAAATCCGTCCATGTTTGCGCTGCCGGTCAGTATCTGGCGTCCATTTGGCCGCTGTTCGCCCCAGGCCGCATCGTCGATGCCGACTTCGACGCAATCCGGATGGCGCTGCAGGAACTTGGCAACCTGGATTTCGTTTTCTTCCTTGAAGATGGAGCAGGTGCAGTAAAGCATTTTCCCTCCCGGTTTCAACAGGCGCCACAGGGCATCGAGAATTTTTCGCTGCAGCGCGAGCAGCGGCATTATATCGCTTTCGCGGCGTAAAAGTTTGATGTCCGGGTGGCGGCGCATGACGCCGCTGGCGGAACAGGGGACGTCGGCCAGTATGGCGTCGTAGTTGTCACCCGTAAACCAGTCCTCGGGGCTGGCGGCATCACCGACCAGCAAGCCTGCCGTTTTGCCCACGCGCTGCAGATTTTCCCGTACCCGCTGCAGCCTCGATTCACTGATATCGAGCAGATCGAGGTTGATATCGTCATATTGTTGCAACAGGTGAATAGCCTTACCGCCGGGCGCGGCACAGGCGTCGAGAACGCGCGCGCCGGGTTCGCAAACCAGCAATTCGGCGGCGATCTGCGCCGCCGCGTCCTGCACGCTCAGCAAGCCTTCGGAGAACCCGGCCAGGCCGGTAACCTCGCGCGGCAGCGGTAATTCTATCGCACTCGCTATCGCTTCATGC
>CALJQI010000135.1 GCA_937980285.1 uncultured Gammaproteobacteria bacterium
TCGTGCAAACCTCGGCCGACCTGATCTCGAGCCGTTACGACGACCCTGGCATCCAGCCCCACCTGGAAAAAATCTCGCGCGCTTCGGCCAACATGGCGAACATGATTCACGCGCTGCTGGCGGTGACCCGCGATCAGCCGATCAGAAACCCGAGCCAGCAGATCGCCCTGCGCCCACTGATCGACGAGATCGTCGACGTTATGGCGCCCGAGAGTAAGGCCAAAAAAATCAGTATCGATAACGCGATCGACGCCGATATCAGCGTCGAGGCCGACAGGACCCTGATCACCGTGGTGCTGACCAACCTGATCAAAAACGGGGTCAAGCACGGCGAGCAGAGCTCGATTGTCATCGACATGCAGGGAGCGCTGCTTAGCATCACCGACAGCGGTCTCGGCATCGACAGCGAGGCGCTGCAGCACATCTTCGATTTCGGTTCCCGGGGACAGAACAGCCAGGGCTACGGGGTCGGGCTGTACATTTCGAAGCTGATCTGCGACTACCTGGGATGGGAGCTGGAACTGGCGCCCAATCCCGAAGGCGGCATCATCGCCAGCATCCGTTTTGCGGATTAACAATCCGTTAACGAAGCGAACGCTATGATCGCCGCCACTGTCATACAGGAAAACACCGTGGCGAGACACGCAATGAGAACGATACTACTACTGCTGCTACTGGCGGCGATGCCGGCGAAGGCGGAAATTTACGACATCAAGCAGCTGGACCTGGCCAGTTACAAGGGCAAGGTGGTTTATCTCGACTTCTGGGCTTCCTGGTGCAAGCCCTGCCAGAAATCCTTCCCGTGGATGAACTCGTTACTGCAAAAATACCCGTCCGAATCGTTTACCGTGATTACGGTCAACCTCGATGCGGAAACCGAGTCCATGCACCATTTCCTGGGCAAGGTGAAAGCGGACTTCGATATCTTCCACGACCCCAGCGGACGGATCGCAGAGGAATTCAAGATCGAGGGCATGCCGACATCCTACCTGATCGACAGTAGCGGCAAGGTGGTGAAGAAACATATCGGCTTTTACACCAAAAAGATCGACAAGTACGAAGATGAAATCGAGGAATTGTTATGAACCTGAAGCTGCACTGGCTGCTGCTGAGCACGCTGTTGATCGCCAGCGGATGCTCGTCGCTCGGCGTCAAGCCCTGGGAGCGCGAGATACTTGCGCGCGAAGACATGTTAATGGATGCCGACGCGCTCGACCTAGCCTTCGACGAGCACATCTATTTCAGTAAGGAAGCCTCCAGCGGAGGACAGGGATTTTCCGGCGGAGGCTGCGGATGCAACTGAGTAACAAAAAAATCGCGGGCATGCTGTCGGCGGCGACCTGCTCGCTGCTGGGCACGTCCGCACAGGCCGAGGATGACAACTGGGACGTCGACACGGCGGTGCTGTATTACGACGAGTCCGACGGCCGGGTTTCGGCTTTCGAACCGGTGATCAGCGCCACCCGCGACCTCGGCGACGACGAATCGCTGACCTTCAAGCTGGTGCTCGACAGCCTTACCGGCTCCTCGGCCAGCGGCGCGGTGCCGTCGACCCAGGTGCAGGTCTTCACGCGGCCATCGGGCGACGGCAGTTACAGGGTCGAACCCAACGAAACGCCGCTCGACCCCAGCTTCAAGGACACCCGCCTCAGCTTCAGCATGAACTGGGAAAAGCCCGTCGATCGCAACAACCGTCGCAATCTCGGATTCAACTTTTCCCATGAATACGATTTTACCTCGGTCAGCGCTAACGCGATGTGGCAGCACGATACCAACCAGCGCAACACCACCTGGTCTTACGGCCTCAACATCGAAGTCGACGATATCGACCCGGTAGGCGGACCACCCGAGGCTCTGACCAGCATGGCCGACCAGAACAAGGCATCCGGCACCGAGGACCGAACCATCGTCGATTTACTGTTCGGCGTAACCCAGGTCATCGATCGCTCCAGCCTGTTCCAGGTAAACCTGTCGCTGAGCGAAGCCGACGGTTACATGACCGACCCTTACAAGCTCGTCAGCGTGGTCGATAACACTACTGGCCAACCCATCGATCATCTGTTCGAAGGCCGACCCGATTCGCGCTCGCGGCAGAGTATTTACGGCAAGTACAAAAAGATGTTCGCAAACAAGAATATCTTCACCGCGTCCTACCGCTATATGACCGACGACTGGGGAATCGATTCTGACACCTTCGACTTCAACTATCGCTTTGCGCTCAGCAACGGCTATTACATACAACCAAGATTTCGCTGGTACCAGCAAACCGAAGCCGATTTTTACAATTACTTCTTGCTCCCCGGTGAAACCCCCAGCGACGCCAGCGCCGACTACCGGCTCGGTGAAATGGAGGCGACCACTATCGGCTTCAAATTCGGCAAGGACATCGACGAACAGCAGGCCTGGTCGCTGCGTCTCGAGCTGTACGAACAAACCGGCGAGGGTTCCCCGTCCGAAGCCTTCGGCCAACTGGCGCAGCAGGACCTGTACCCGGACGTCGAAGCCACCATCGTCCAGTTCAACTACTCGTTTAGATTCTAGCGATTTTGCGCCCCGATGATGCGGCAGTAGAATATGCCGCATCATCGTAGCGGCGGAATCGTAGGCAGTGTCAAATTCCCTTTCATTGAGCAGGCGCGGCAAGCTGTGGATCGGCCAGTTCCGCTGCATGGCGAGCCCCTGCGAAGTCCTGCTCGAAACCGATGACGAGGCAGAGGCCCGCGCGCTCGGCGAAATGGCGCAGCGGGAAGCCTTGCGCATCGAGCACAAGTTCAGCCGCTACCGCGACGACAATATCGTGCATCGTATCAACAGCGGCGGCGAAACGGTCGAGGTCGACGAGGAGACCGCGCGCCTGCTCGACTTCGCCGACAACTGCTACGACCTGAGCGACGGCTGGTTCGATATTACCTGCGGTATCCTGCGCCGCGCCTGGAGCTTCGCCGACGGCGCGAAAATTCCGACGCAGCGGCAAATCGACTTACTGCTGCCGCATATCGGCTGGCAAAAAGTAAGCTGGAAAAACCCTCTCCTCACCGTGCCCGCGGGCATGGAAATCGACTTCGGCGGCATCGGCAAGGAATACGCCGTCGACGCCTGCCTGCAGCTTTTATCGCGGCATGGCGACTGCAGCCTGATGGTGAACTACGGCGGCGACTGCCATGCCAGCGGGCCGATGGCCGACGGCTCGGCCTGGATGACGGGCATCGAGAACCCGCATCGTCCCGGCGACGCCAGCGCCGTCATCCAGCTCAAAAGAGGCGCGCTGGCCACCAGCGGCGACGTATTCAAGTTCATCCGCCAAAATGGAAAACGCTACGGCCACATCCTCAACCCGAACAGCGGCTGGCCCGACACGAACTCGCCCCTGTCGGTGACCGTGGCGGCGCCAACCTGCACCGAGGCAGGCATCCTCTCCACCCTGGCGATGCTGCAGGGCGAAGACGCCGAGGCTTTCCTCGACCGCCAGGCGGTGAAGTACTGGTGCTACCGCTAGCTCTGCTATCATGACAGCGGCTCGATAACGGGGGCGGTCGATGGCGCGTTACGCGTGGTCGAAACGCTCTTCGACGAGAGCTCCCGGTCGATCGTCGAGTACGGGACCGGCAGTTTGAAATTTCACCAACAGTAAACCGCAACGGAGAGATTCTTGACTGAAACCGCCGGCTTTATACCCCTGGATTTCAATTTGCAGGACGAAGCGACCATGCTTGCTCAATCGCAGGCTTTTCTACAACTGATGTCACGGCGGCGAACGGTACGCGACTTTTCGCCCCGGGAACTGCCGCAAGGCGTGCTGGAAAACGCGCTCAAGGCCGCCGGCTCCGCGCCCAGCGGCGCTAACATGCAGCCCTGGCATTTCGTCGTGGTGCAGGACAGCGCGGTTAAAAAGCGCATTCGCGAGGCCGCCGAGGCCGAAGAGCGGGAACTCTACACGCATCGCGCCAGCGACGAGTGGCTACAGGCGCTGGCGCCGCTGGGCACCGACGCGAACAAAGCCTTCCTGCAGCACGCACCGGCGCTGATCGCCATTTTTCTGAAAAAATTCACCCTCGACGAATCAGGTCGAAAGCACAAAAACTACTACACCGCGGAGTCGGTTGGAATCGCAACCGGCATACTGATAACCGC
>CALJQI010000136.1 GCA_937980285.1 uncultured Gammaproteobacteria bacterium
ATGCTGGTGCAAATAACTTCCGAGGCGGTCGGCGTTTACAGCCCCGAACAGCAGGTCGACTGCGTGCAGGCGGTAAAGCCGGAAATGGCGAGCATGGGGCTAAGAGAAATCAGCACCAATTTCGAGCGCCCCGAATTTGCACGACAATTTTTCGAGTGGTGCGACGAAAACCGGGTTCATATCCAGCACATCCTGTTCTCGGCCGAAGACCTGGAAAATTTCCTCGACTATCGCGATCGCGGGATCATACCGGCCGCGCATCGCTGTGTATTGTTCGTGCTGGGGCGTTACAAAGTCGACTTCCAGTCCGAGCCCGACGATCTGGCGCCGTTCCTGCGACATGCGCTGGACGATCTCGACTGGTTCACCTGCGCCTTTGGCCATCGCGAACAGGATTGCGTGATGGCCGCGATCGAGGCCGGCGGCAACGCCCGCGTCGGATTCGAAAACAACCTGTTTCTGCCCGATGGCGAGATTGCGCCCAGTAGCGCGGCCCTGGTGGAAAGCCTGGTGGACAGGATGCGTCAGCAGAAACTGGCAGCCGCCGGTTCGGAACAGGCGCGTCAACTGCTCGGCATTCGCAGCGCGTGAATCAGCATCAGCGTCGCCAGCACGCAAAAACCTGCCAGTAATAGCGTAATCGCCAGGAACGAAACCTGCCATTCGAGCAGGGTTCCTACCGCGGCCGGACCCAGGGCCGACGAAAACACCATCACCGCGTTGGTTAACGACTTGATTGCGCCGAGATGCCTGGCGCCGTAAAGCTCGGCCCATAGCGCGCTGAGGCCGGTAAAATACAGCCCCGAGGTAATCCCCTGCAGCAACATGAACGGCCACACCAGGTACTCGTGACTGGACAGGTTGATCACCACCAGCGCCAATCCCAGCGGCAGCAGGAAGAACGGCAGCACCCGGCGCGCGCTAAAGCGGTCGATTAATAGCCCCGAGTATATCGTCACCGTGACCGACACCATCGAGTAAAGCCAGTAATTTCCGGTTACCCACAGACTGCTCCAGTCCCTGGCGCGCGCGATTTCGGCGGGGAAGAAAAACAGCGCGGTGCCGATCATCGACGGCGCGATCATAGCAGGCAGCATGTAGTAGAAGCGCGGTTCGGCCAGCATTTGCCTGCGCGTGTAATCGCTTCGACCCGCGGCTTCGCTGGCGCGCCGGTCCAGCGCCTCGGTATGCGCCGCATGCCGCAGGGCATGACCCTTCAACAGCCAAAGCACCGGCAGCAGTGCCAGCAGCACGGCAATCGCGACCAGGTAAAAAGTATGGCGCCAGCCCCAGAATTGCGACAGGTAGAGGCCCGCGACCGGCAGCAGCGCCTCGCCGAACGAATAGCCGATGGCGGCCAGTGCAATCGCCTTGCCGCGGTTATTGTCGAAGTAGCGAGCCATCGAGGTGATACCGGCATGGCTGGTCAGCCCCTGGCCAAACTGGCGCAGCATGAAAATCGCGACGATCAGCAACATCGGCGTGCTCACCGATGCCATCAGCAGACAGGCGCCGGCAAGACCAAGCAGGATCAGCCCGGTAAACAGGCGCAGGTCGACGCGGTCGATGAGGCTGCCGCTCCAGTTGATTATCAACGCCGACGCCAGCGTGCCGAACATGTAGATGCGGCCCCAGCTGCCGGTGTCGAGATCGAAATCAGCCTGAATCTCGGTACCGAAAACGCCGATGAAATAAGTCTGTCCGGCGCTCGATAAAAACGCGAGCAAAAAGCCAAAGCCAAGGAAACGGGGATTGGCGCGGGCGAAGCGCCAGTAATCGACAAGCATCGGTGGTTCTTGTTATGCGGGCTCAGAAGGAGGCAACACTATCAGGAAACCCGTTCGAATCCTACGTTTCGACGACGAGGCAGTAGCCGCAGGGCGGCTGTCGATTAGCCTATGCTGAGTAAATTTTTTACGCGAGAAAGCAGGTCGGCAGGGGCTTGCTGCTCGTCGGCGAAATACTGCTGCACGAGCTCGCGACGAATCTTCTGCCGCTGGCGTTCGGCGCGATCCCTGCCGACCGCGCAGCTGACCACCTGGGTAAAATCGGTGATCAGGCTGTTATCGGTGACATCGGTCATCTCGCCTGTTTCCGACCTCGCTGAGGTAATGTTATCGCTCATCTACTCAAATCCGCGTCATCTAGCCTTAAAATCCTGCTAATTGAAATCCGGCATGTTTCATCCCGACGAACCGATATTGCAGCATAACAGCCCGCAAACTCGGCAACATCGCCTGTATGGGTTAATTTTCCGGGTTTTTTGCAACCGAACTCGAAATTCGGTCGATTCATACTGCTTTGACGCACTGCGGCATGAAAAATTCACCATCTTCGGCATCTTATCGATATAAAATCAGCATATTTGCAGCGGCAATACGACGACGGACGGTTCGCGGGATGGATTTGCGTAACGGCTTTATCGAAACCATCGGCAATACGCCGCTGATCCGCCTGCATGCCGCATCCGAGGCCACCGGCTGTGAGATCCTCGGCAAGGCCGAGTTCATGAATCCAGGCGGCTCTATCAAGGATCGCGCCGCCTGGTGGATGATCCGTGAAGCCGAAAAAGACGGCTGCCTGCAAGCTGGCGACACCGTCGTCGAAGGCACCGCCGGCAACACCGGCATCGGCATCGCCCATATCTGCAATGCGCGCGGCTACGACTGCGTCATCTATATGCCCGATAACCAGTCGCGGGAAAAGATCGAGATTCTACAAACGCTAGGCGCCGAGGTCCGCGTCGTGCCGACGGTGCCATACGCCAATGACATGAATTACCAGAAACAGGCCGATCGATACGCGCAGACGCGCGACGACGCGCTCTGGGTCAACCAGTTCGACAATACCGCCAATCGCCTGGCTCACTTCGAATCGACAGGGCCCGAAATCTGGCGCCAAACCGATGGCAGGGTAGACGCCTTTGCCTGCTCGGTCGGCACCGGCGGCACTATCTCCGGGGTCGCGCAGTATCTCAGGCAGCAAAAATCCGAGGTCAGGATCGTACTGCTCGACTGCGTCGGCAGCGCGCTCTACAACTACGTCAGCACCGGTGTCGCGACCCTCAGCGACGGCACCTCGATCACCGAGGGTATCGGCAACGCGCGCGTTACCGACAATCTCGCCGGCACCGAAATAGACTGGGCGCTACAGATATCCGACCAGGAGATGGTCGACACGGTTTATACATTACTGCGCGAGGAAGGCTGGTTTTTCGGATCCAGCAGCGGCATCAACGTCTGCGGGGCAATCGAAGTCGCGCGTCAACTGGGCCCGGGTCACACCATCGTCACCATGCTTTGCGACGGCGGCGGCAAATATCGATCGAGCCTGTATGATCGCGAATGGCTGCTGTCCAGGGGTATGCGGATCGGCTGATAGCCGGGGTTACGGCTTCCACTGGCCCCTAGTCTTTTTTCAGATGAGAGGGCAGACGCGGATAACTCGGCAGCGGTTGAGGATAGGGCCCGCCCTGGCTGCTCTTCTTTTTTTTCTTTTTCTTTTTCTCCTCTTCGACGATCAGAGGCTCACGTTCGATCGACTCTTCGAGAGCCCTGGCTTCTTCCTTCGCCTCCGATTCTGCTTCCCTGGATTTTCGATCCTGCTGCAGTTGTCGCAGCTGGTTTTCTATGCGCTTGTTCGCCTCTTCCGATTCGAACTCGGTCACGTTGGCGTCGGGGACCTCGATTTCCCTGATGCCGTCGCCGGCGCCGGCAGGCTTCTGATCCGAGTAATGTGTAACGCCATCCTCGTCGACCCACTTTTTTACCGTCTGCGCGGAAGCAGGTATTGCAGCAAGGCTGCAACCAAACAGGATACTCGTGACTATAACTGGAATTCTCATGACGATTGACTCGATAACCGGGCAATTAGTCGGCGAAGCAAAGCTGCATTGTAACTTTATATCCGGCCTGCGCGCCCGTTTTTCAAGATCGCCCGATGATTGATTTACCTGCGCCCCACGTTTCTCGCGCCAGAGCGTTGGCGTAACGAGCGCGGTCAAAAGACCTTGCTGCTTTCGCTTCTGCGCAAATTCTCGAACACCTGTACTTCCCAGGGCCGCATCGCTATCAGCAGACTGGTGCCGAAACACTGCTCGG
>CALJQI010000137.1 GCA_937980285.1 uncultured Gammaproteobacteria bacterium
CGAGGAACACGGCAATGATCTGTTCCTGCTCGATGCCACCATCGATCGGAGCTTCTTTATCGATTTGAAGCATCATGCGCGCTTTCTGCACGATCAGGACGCGGACAACATCAGGCATGTCCTTGGCAGCCTGCTGGATCGCTTCAACCTGTTATGGCTACTGCGTTATCGCTTCGCATACGAATTGTCGCCGGCCAAATCCTTTTACCTTTTGACGACTACCGGCAACCGCCTGCATTCTGCCGAACTGATGCGCCTCGCCAGAATGGATAGTGTCGAGGAAGTAATCGCCGCGCTGCCCGCGCCCTACCAGCAACTGCTGGACAGGGTCGGCAACATCGCCGATATGGAAATGGTGATGGAGTACTACAGCCTTTCGGTGGCCGCGCGAGCGCTGTATCGGCGACCCAATCTACTGTCGCGCACTTTTGCCTATATCGTGCTGCGCGAAGCCGAGGTCCGTTTTCTGCAGGCCCTGATCAAGGGCAAGCAGCTGGGTTTCGACAGCGGGTTGATAAGGCGGGCCGTGGGAGCGGTAGCCTGATGCTGACGACGCCGCTGGAAATGAAAAAAGCCGGTCTCTACATGGTCGACGCCGACGCGCATGCGGCGGCGCTGGCGCTGGCTCGCCTGGCCGTGCTGCACCCGCTCGAGGACGTCTCGGGTAGCGAGGCGCTGCAGGATTACCCGGCGGCGCCTTACTACGATGTTTATCATGACCTGAATTCGCGTTTCGGCAAGATTAGCGGCTTCCTGAAAAAACCGCTGAAGGCGCCCGTGGTCTCGGATGAACTGGTGACGCAGGATCAACTGCAGTCGCTGGATCGGCAATTGAAAGATCTGTGGGCAAGAATTTCCGCGCTCGAGGAGCAAAGCCGCAGGCAAAACGAAAAGGTCGGGGCAATCCGGCAGCTCTCCAACAGCCTGCAAAAATTTTCCTCGCTGGATCTGGATCTCGGCCGCCTGCGCCGCCACGGGCAGTTTTTGCGTATCGTGGTGGGTACCGTGCCGGCGGAAAACTTCGGCCAGCTCAGGCGCGCGCTGTCGTTGACGCAGTTCATGATCAAGACGTTCTACTCGAGCGAGGGCAGCGAACATGTGGTTGTTTTCGGGCCCAGTCAACAGCGCGATGAAGTTGGCGACCTGCTGCAGTCGGCCGATTTCCGCGAGCTCACTGTGCCGCAGGAGTTTTCCGGCAGTCCGGCGCAGTTACAGGCCGACCTCGATCGCCAGATTGAACAGGCGCAGGCGCAGCTGCAACAGCTGCGGCACGCGCTATCCGAATTAATCGACGATAATCGTGCGACGCTACAGTCGGCGCAGGCGCTGCTGCGGCAGGCGCGGCCATATGCCAGCCTGGCGACTGTGCTCAGGGGCAAGGGCGGACTGGTGTATCTGCAGGGCTGGGTGCCGGCTCATCGCGACGATGAAATCCGCCGCCGGCTCGGCGAACAGCTGCAGTTCCCTTTTCAGCTGGAGTTTGCCGAACCCGAGCAGCAGGAGTTCGATAACGTGCCGTCGTTACTGAAAAAATCCTGGCTGTTGCGTCCGTTCCAGGGGCTGGTGAAAAATTTTGGTATGCCCGGCTATCGCGAGGTCGACCCCAGCGGGCTGTTTGCGCTCAGCTACATCTTGATGTTCGGCATGATGTTCGGCGATATCGGGCACGGCGCGGTAATCGCGCTGGCGAGCCTGTTTTTCCTGCGCCGATTCCCGGGTGTTACCATCGTCGGCGTTCTGGCCGGCCTGTCGTCGATGTTGTTCGGATGGGTATACGGCAGCCTGTTCGGTTACGAACACGTTGTGCCTCCATTGTGGATGTCGCCGATGCACGATCCGGTGCAGGTATTGTTGCTGGCGGTACTATGGGGAGCGGGCTTCATCGTTATCGCCAACCTGCTGGCGATCCGTAATTTCCTTGCTGTCGGCCAGCTCGAGCAGGCCCTCTATAGCGGTAAAGGCGTTGCCGGCCTGGTGTTTTACCTGGCCGCTTTCCACGCCGCCTACCAGGTGGCGTTCAACGGCCGCTTCGGCTTGCTGGAGTCGATTACGGTGATGGCGCCGCTGGCGGTGATCGTAGGCTTCCAGTGGCGCCAGTCGAGCGGCGGGCTGGTGGAGCGCATACTGGTGGTTTTTATCGAGGGCCTGGAGCATATCATCAGCAACGTCTCGGGCACGCTGTCGTTTCTGCGCGTCGCCGCATTCAGCCTCAACCATATCGCGCTCGCCGCCGCGGTGTTTGCCATCGCCGGCATGCTCGACAGCTTCGGGCATGGCGTGACGGTGCTGCTGGGCAACCTGTTTATTATCGTGCTGGAAGGCGCCATCGTCGCTATCCAGTGCCTGCGGCTTGAATACTATGAAGGCTTTTCCCGTTTCTTCAGCGGCAAGGGGCGGGCTTTCGAGCCACTGAAATTCGAAACTTAATCTATGCCAAAGCGGAGCATGCCATGACGATTTTGACTTTCCTGCTGACTGCCAGCGCACTGGGTATCCTGGTATCCGGGCTGTACTTCCTGCTGGTTCCCGGCGCCAGCCGGCGGCTGACGCCGCGCTGGATGAAAACCGGGGTCGTGATCAACATCCTGCTGTTCGTCGCCGGTATCGCCGGGCTGTTGATTGGCGGCGTCAACGAAGTCATGGCCGCGGAACAGGGCGCCGAAGGGGGTGCCGAAATAAGCCTCGGCCTGGGACTTGCGCTAATCGGCATCGGCCTGCCTACCGGGCTGGCGACAATCGGCGCCGGCATAGCGGTGAGCTCGGTCGGGTCGGCGTCGCTGGCGGTGATTACCGAAAAACCGGAAATGTTCGGGCGCACCCTGATCTACCTGGGGCTGGCCGAGGGTATCGCCATTTACGGGCTGGTGGTGAGCATCCTGCTGTTGGGCAAGATTTGATGAAGATTGTCGCCATTGGTAATTCGGCCCTGATGGACGGTTTCGCCCTGCTTGGAATCGAGACCTGCGCCGACGCCAGCGCCGACGAGATCAATGCGCTGTTGAGCGAGCTGTCGCGCAGTCGTGAACGCGCGCTGGTATACCTGCAGCAAGACCTGATGAACGCCGATATCCCGATGATCAAGCAGCTGCGCGTTCAGGGCGGTTCGATCCTGATTTGTGAAATTCCGGATCTGCATACCGCCGACGATTACCAGCCGGAAGTAGAAAAACTGATCGGCCGAGTACTCGGCAGTTCGGTTCTGGAGCGACCGCTTGAGCACTGAATCGGACCAGGTAAAGTCGCTGCAGCAGGCGATTCTCGAGCGCGCGCGGGAGCTTGCGGACGAACATGTCTCGCAGGGGGAAATGACGCGCGCCAAGATCATCGAGGACGCACGCGAAAAAATAAAGCTGATGGAGCAAAAAGAGCTGCTGGCCGCGAGGCTGCTCTCCGAACGCGAGTATCAAAGGCAGGTGCAGGCCAACGAGCTGCGAATCCAGGCTGAGCTCGATCGCAACCGATGGGGCCTGGTGCAGGCGGTGATGGACAAGATCTCTCGTCGCCTGGTCGAATTGCGTAACGACGATGCCGCCTATCGACCCCTTTTCGAGCACCTGCTGCGGCGGGCAGTCGACAGTCTCGGCTGCGGGCAACTGGTCGCGACCCTGGGCAACGAGGACCTGGCGCGATTTCACGACGATTGGGAAGACCTGGTCAGCGGTTGTTGCGGCAGCAAGGCAAAGGTCAGGCTTTCGCCAGAAGCCTGTCAATGCAGCGGCGGGCTAAGGCTCAGGTCCGACAAGGGCGATGTCATGATCGACAATACCTTCGAGGGTATTATTTCGCGGCGCGAGGACGAGCTTCAGCAACTTATTTTCGAACGCCTGTTTTCCACCGTATCGACCAAGGGAACCGTGTTCGATGGGTAAGGTAATCGAAGTCAACGGTCCTATCGTCACCATCCGCCAGCCCGGCATCCGTAACGGCGACCAGGTCAGGATCGGGCGCATGAACCTGGTTGGCGAAGTCATACATATTCGTGAAAAAGACGCGCTGGTCCAGGTCTACGAATCGACCGAGTCACTGCGGCCCGGCGAACAGGTCGAAGGACTGGGTCACCCGCTGACGGTTGAACTCGGGCCCGGCCTGCTGGGGCAGATCTTCGACGGCGTACAGCGTCCGCTGGACAAGATCATGCAGTTGAGCGGTGAACACATCAGCCGTGGACTGGAGATATCCGCGCTCGATCGGGACCGCGTCTGGCACTACCTGCCCGATGCGGAGATCGTCGTCGGCAACCGCCTGCAGGGCGGACAGGTGCTCGGCAGGGTGCG
>CALJQI010000138.1 GCA_937980285.1 uncultured Gammaproteobacteria bacterium
ACCTGCTGGCGGAAATTCAGCGTCCAGTTGAACGACGGGCTGTTGTTGTAAACCAGCTTGGCGTTAGGCGCGGCTTCGCGGATGCGGTTGACCATGCCCGAGATCTGGCCGAGGTGCGGCTTTTCGGTTTCGATCCAAAGCAGGTCGGCGCCGTTTTGCAGCGAGGTGATGCAGTCCAGCACCACGCGGTCTTCTCCGGTGCCTTCGCGGAACTGGAACAGCCCGCTAGGCAGGCGCTTTGCCTTGATCAGCTTGCCGTCCTGCTTGAGCACGACGTCGCCATTGCCGATGTCGTCGGCACCGCTGATTTCGTCGCCGTCGATGAAGGCGTTGTACTGATCGCCGAGATCGCCCGGCTCGCTGGAGGCGGCTATCTGCTTGGTCAGGCCGGCGCCGAGCGAATCTGTACGGGTAACGATGATGCCGTCATCCACGCCGAGTTCGAGGAAGGCGTAACGAATCGCGCGTACCTTGGCCATGAAATCGTCATGCGGAACCGTGACCTTGCCGTCCTGGTGTCTGCACTGCTTTTCGTCGGAGACCTGGTTTTCGATCTGCAGGCAGCAGGCGCCGGCTTCGATCAGTTTCTTCGCCAGCAGGTAAGTCGCCTCGGCGTTGCCGAAACCGGCATCGATATCGGCCACGATCGGCACCACGTGGGTTTCGAAGTTATCGATCAAACCCTGGACGCGCTTTTCAGCGACCGAATCGCCGGCTTCGCGCGTGGCGTCGAGTTCACGGAACAGGCCGCCCAGTTCACGCGCGTCGGCCTGGCGCAGGAAGGTGTAAAGCTCTTCGATCAATGCCGGTACCGAAGTCTTTTCGTGCATCGACTGGTCGGGCAGCGGACCGAACTCGGAACGCAGCGCCGCGATCATCCAGCCGGACAGGTACAGGTAGGTGCCCTTGGTGCTGGTCAGGTATTTTTTAACGGAAATCATCTTTTGCTGCGCGATGAAACCGTGCCAGCAACCGAGCGACATGGTGTAATTGGCGGTGTCGGCGTCATAGGCGGCCATGTCTTCGCGCATCAGTTTGGCGGTGTAGTTGGCGATGTCGAGACCGGTTCTGAAACGGTTTTGCGCCTTCATGCGCGCCACGTTTTCGGGATCGACGTTCCATTTGCTGCCCTGGGCCTGAATCAGCTGGTCCGCCGCGGCGATATCTGCTTGATACTGTGACATGTTTAAATCTCCAAAATGCTGTCTGAAATCCAATGCAATCGATTGGCGTTAAATAGGTGACAACCATGTTAGCGACAGGCAGGTCATAATTGAAATAAATACCAGTTATATTTATCATTCACGAAATGAATAATGGTAAGCAACCCCGGAGCGAATTATGAATATCGGCCGTGTCGATCTGAATCTGCTGGTGTACCTCGATGTGCTGCTGCGCGAGCGCAACGTTACCCGCGCCGCCGACCAGCTCGGCTTGAGCCAGCCCGCGATGAGCAACGGCCTGCGCCGCCTGCGCGACCTGTTCGACGATCCGCTGCTGGTGCGGACCAGCGAAGGCATGACGCCGACCGAGCGCGCAGAGGAATTGCGCCCGGTCGTACGCAGCCTGCTGGCAACCGTCGACAAGGCGGTACAGCCGCGCACCGACTTCGACGCCAAAAGCGCCAGGCGGGTGTTTCGCATCATGGCCAGCGACTACGCCGAGTCGACGCTGATGCCGCGTATCCTGCTCAAGCTGCGCGAATCCGCGCCCGGCATCACGCTCGACATCATGACGCCCAGCGACGTCAGCTTCCAGGACGTCGAACAGGGCAAGGTCGACATGGCGATCAACCGCTTCGACGCGCTGCCGCAATCCTTCCACCAGAAAGTCATCTGGCAGGACGGTTTTTCCTGTCTTGTGAGCGCGAAAAACGCCGTACTGTGGGACTTTAGCCTCGATTCTTACCTGCAGGCGCAACACGTCTGGGTAAGCAAAACCGGCATGGGTGTCGGCGTCGGCGTCAATCCCGACGACGTACAGCGTCTCGGCTGGGTCGACGAGGCGCTCAATCGCCAGGGCAAGAAACGCCGCATCACCATGTTCACCCGCCATTACCAGGCCGCCATGCTGCTGGCCGAGCAAACCGACCTGATCGTGACGCTGCCGTCGAAGGCAGCGTTTTTACAGCGCAACAATCCGCGCGTGGTGGTCAAGCCGCCGCCGTTCGAGATTCCGCCGATCGATCTCAAGATGGCCTGGAGCCCGCTGCTGCACAACGACCCGGCGCACCGCTGGATGCGTCAGTTGACCGTCGACGCGGGCAAGGAAGCAAATTCATAAGCGCTAGTCGCAGCTTCGAGGCCGAGCCTGCAGCAAACACGAGATCAATAACAAACTCGAACTCTCGAGCGAAATGCTCGATATGCCGCGAGGCTGGCCCTGCAAAACATCATCGTTGCTTCAGGAATCTGCTTAACACGTTGCGCGTGACCCGTTCGACCTGAAGATCGCGGCGCAGCAGGCCCACAACCCATTCGACGCTGCCGGCATGAAAGACTTCGCCCTTGCCCTGGCGGAAGGAAACGATCATACCCGAGCCACGGCCGGCCAGCGCGACGGTCTCAGGGGTGACCTCGCCATAGAGAATTTCGGCATGCAATTCGCAATCCTCGGTGCCGAGAAACAGCGAATCCGCGTCGGCGGCGCGCGCCACCTCGATGTTGGAAGCGAGCCCGAGCGCGAGAATCTGAAGATCGTCGGGCACCTGCTCGGCGCCCGAAGGGAAAGGCAGGCCATCGCGAATCACGTAATCGAGTCCGTCGACCTCGTAGGCGAATACGCGACTGCGGGCGCCGAGCAGGTCGCCATAGCCGAGTCCGCTGCCTTCGAAGGCCCAGTGTTCGGGGCGGTAAACCGGGAATCCGCCGGCGCCGAAGGCGACGCAGCCGCCCCAGCCGGCATAGACTCCTCGTATCGCGTTGAGGCCGAAGGTCATCGCCCCCGGGCGCCCGATCCGTGGTAATTCCCAGCTGGTTGTGATGCGCTCGGTATCGCGCAGGGGGTCCTCGGCAGCGGCACGTGACTTGTAACAAACCTGGCGACGCCCCCCGTCCTCGAGCCGGGTCTGCCACATGAAGTTGCCGGCGAAGCGCGCGACCCGGCCGCCGGCCTCGACGTAGGCGTCGACGCTGTCGCGCATTTCCCAGGACCAGTATTCGTCGTGGCCGATAAAGACCAGGCAGGGATAGTCTTCGATC
>CALJQI010000139.1 GCA_937980285.1 uncultured Gammaproteobacteria bacterium
GCCCTGAAGCTCGAGGGTGATACCCGAGGCCAGGAAGGCGCCGAAGCTCTGGCCGCCGTTACCGCAGGCCTTGATGTAAATCGTGTCGTTGGGCAAGCCCTCGTGGCCGTGCCGGCGCGCGACCTCGCCCGACAGCATGGCTCCGACGGAACGATTGACATTGGTTACCACGACATCGTCGAGGCGTACCGCTTCGCCACGCTCAAGCGCTGGCTGTGCTTTTTCTATGAACATGCGATCGAGCGCCTGCTCGAGCCCGTGGTCCTGGCTTTCGCAATTGTAAATCGCGACTTCCTTGCCGGCGTCGGGCACGGTGAAGATGCCGCTGAAATCCAGGCCCATTGTTTTCCAGTGCCGTTCCGCCTGGCGTACGTCGAGGCGATCCGCATGGCCGATCATTTCGCTATAGCTGCGGTAGCCGAGCCTGGCCATCCATTCGCGCACGTCCTCGGCGATGAACATGAAAAAGTTGACCACGTCTTCCGGGCGCGCGGTAAAGCGCTTGCGCAGTTCGGAATCCTGCGTGGCGACGCCTACCGGGCAGGTGTTGAGGTGACACTTGCGCATCATGATGCAGCCCTCGGCGATCAGCGCGATGGTGCCGAAGCCGACCTCGTCCGCGCCCAGCAGCGCGGCGATGACGACGTCGCGGCCGGTACGCATGCCGCCGTCGGCCTGTACCGCGATACGTCCGCGCAGATCGTTCAGCACCAGGGTCTGGTGGGTTTCCGCGAGGCCGATTTCCCACTCCGAGCCGGCGTGCATGGTCGAGGTTAGCGGGCTGGCGCCGGTGCCGCCCTCGGATCCCGAAATCAGCACATGGTCGGCGTGCGCCTTGGTGACGCCGGCGGCCACGGTGCCGACACCGACCTCCGAAACCAGCTTGACGCTGATTCGGGCCTCGGGATTGACGTTCTTCAAATCGTGGATCAGCTGCGCCAGGTCCTCGATCGAGTAAATATCGTGATGCGGCGGCGGCGAAATCAGGCCGACGCCGGGAGTGGAATGCCTGACGCGGGCGATCCATTCGTTGACCTTGTGTCCCGGCAACTGGCCGCCTTCACCCGGCTTGGCGCCCTGTGCCATCTTGATCTGGATATCATCGGCGCTGACCAGGTATTCGGCGGTAACGCCAAAACGCCCCGATGCAATTTGCTTGACCCGCGAACGCATCGAATCGCCGTTCTCCAGGATGCCGAAACGTTCGGCTTCTTCGCCGCCTTCACCGGTATTGGAGCGTCCGCCAAGCCGGTTCATCGCGATCGCCAGCGTGGTATGCGCTTCCCATGAGATGGATCCGAAAGACATCGCGCCGGTGGCGAAGCGCTTGACGATCTCCGTTGCCGGTTCGACTTCCTCGATCGGCACCGGATCTCGATCGAACTTGAACTCGAACAGGCCGCGCAGGTTTTTCACCCGATCGCCCGATCGGTTCATGATTTCTGCATACTCCTGGAATTTGGAATAGTCATCGGAACGCACCGCGTGTTGCAGCAGGGAAATCGTTTCCGGTGTCCAAACGTGATTCTCGCCACGGTGACGAAAAGCCAGTTCGCCACCGACCTCGAGCGCGTCGCGTAGCGCCGGCTGATCGCCGTAGGCCGCGCGGTGGCGCCGAACCGTCTCCTCGGCGATTTCATCGAGACCGACGCCTTCGATGGCGGTCGCGGTGCCGTAAAAGTACTTGTCGACAAAGCCGCGCGAGAGGCCGACGGCGTCGAAAATCTGTGCGCCGCAGTAAGACTGGTAGGTCGATATGCCCATTTTCGACATGACCTTGAGCATGCCCTTGTCGATTGCCTTGATATAACGGCTATGCGCTTCCTCGACGCTCAGTTCGCTGTCCAGTTGCGGCAGTATCTGGGTAATGCTGTCGAGCGCGAGATAGGGATTTATGGCTTCCGCGCCGTAGCCGGCGAGCAGACAGAAGTCGTGCACCTGGCGCGCCTCGCCGGTCTCCACAACGATGCCGACGTCGGTACGCAGGCCCTCGCGGATCAGGTAGTGATGAACGGCGCCGGTCGCCAGCAGCGCCGGTATCGCCACCGAGTCGGTGTCGACGCCCCTATCCGACAGGATCAGAATATTGTAACCGCGCTCCCTGACGACCCTGCCGGCCTTTTCACAGAGATGGTCGATTGCTTCTTCCATGCCCTCGGTGCCTTCGCTGGCGGGATAGACCAGCTCCAGCGTATAGGTTCTGAAGGTGCTTTGTTCGAAATCCTCGATACGGCGAATCTTTTCCAGGTCGACGCTGGAGAGAATCGGTTGATGTACTTCCAGGCGCTTGTGTTTGCCGCCGGTCTTGAGATCGAGCAGGTTGGGGCGCGGGCCGATCAGCGAAACCAGCGACATCACCAGTTCCTCGCGAATCGGATCGATCGGCGGGTTGGTTACCTGTGCGAAATTCTGCTTGAAGTAGTCGAACAGGTTCTTGGCGCGGTGCGACAACACCGCCGGCGGCACGTCGCGCCCCATCGCGCCTACCGGGTCCTGGCCGGTTACGGCCATCGGTTTGAGGAAGAAATCGATGTCCTCGCGGGTGTAGCCGAAAGCCTGCTGGCGATCGAGCAGGGTGGACGGGTCGGGCGCCATCGCCGCGACTTCCGCCGGTACATCTTCGAGCTTGATCTGGGTCTGGTCCAGCCACTGCTGGTAGGGCTTGGCGCCCGCCAGTTGCTCCTTCAATTCCTCGTCGTCGATGATGCGCCCCTGCTCGAGGTCGATGAGGAACATCTTGCCCGGCTGCAGACGCCACTTCTTGACGATTTTTTTCTCGGGGATGTCGAGCACGCCCATTTCCGACGCCATCACCACGGTATCGTCGTCGGTAATCAGGTAGCGCGCCGGGCGCAGCCCGTTGCGGTCGAGGGTGGCGCCGATCTGACGACCGTCGGTAAAAGCCACCGCGGCGGGTCCGTCCCAGGGTTCCATCAGGGCGGCGTGGTACTCGTAAAACGCGCGCCGGTTGTCGTCCATCAGCGGGTTGTCCAGCCAGGCCTCGGGAATCATCAGCATGACCGCGTGCACCAGCGAATAGCCGCCGGCGACCAGCAGCTCGAGCGCGTTGTCGAAGGTCGCCGAGTCCGAATTGCCGTCGCCGATCAGCGGCCACAGCTTCTCCAGGTCTTCGCCGATCAGCTCGGAGCGCATATTGGCGCGCCGCGCCAGCATCCAGTTGATGTTGCCGCGCACGGTGTTGATTTCGCCGTTGTGGCATAAATAGCGAAACGGC
>CALJQI010000140.1 GCA_937980285.1 uncultured Gammaproteobacteria bacterium
GCGGCGCTGGAAGACTATTGCCGCCAAAGGCTGCGGCGCGAGCGTATATGGCTGGATGTATTCGAATTCAATCGACGCGGCCGCCGGGTCTACAGCGGACTGGGTTACCGGCAGTTCGATCAGCGCGAGTTCGAAGCTAAGACCCTGTTGTTTTTCGACAAGGAACTGGCGACGGACTGAACGCCGGGCGCTACTCCGGTGCCGGCGTCAACTCGCTGTTAATCGCCTGCAGGCGCTCTACGGTACCAATGTCGCTCCAGCACCCCTCGAACAGCTCGCCGCTGACCTGCCGTTTTGCCGCCGCCTCGAACAACAATGGCGCCAGCGCCTGTTTTCCCGGCGCCAGGCCGGCAAAGAATTCCCGATGATACTGCGATATGCCGCTAAAGGTGTAGCGCGGCGAACCCTCGGTGCCAACCCGGGTGCGATCGAGGCTAAAGTCCCCGCCCGCATGATGATCCGGATTTTCCACCAGCACCAGGTGCGCCAGGCTGTCGCCTGATTTCAAATTGATGAAATCGTAATCGGTATAGATATCGGCATTGACGACGACGAAGCGATCGCCGAGCATGGGCAGCGCCTGCACGATACCGCCGGCGGTTTCGAGCGCCTCGGGCTCTTCGCTGTATTCGATCCGCAGCCCGAATTCGCTGCCATCACCGAGCAGGTCGCGAATCTGTTCACCGAGCCAGCTGAGATTGATCACGACCTCATTGAAGCCCGCGCGTGACAACGCTTCCAGGTGATACACGATCAGCGGCTTCCCGCCGGCCCGCAGCAGCGGTTTGGGAACGCTATCGGTCAACGGTCGCAAGCGCTCTCCGCGACCGGCGGCCAGGACCATTGCCTTCATGACCGCTTCACCGGTCCACCAGAGTTCGGGCACGCCGCTCGAGCTGCAGCTGCTCGATCATCGACGATAAACCCTGCATCGACGCTTCGCCGGCGCTGACCTGGCGCAGGTATCCGAGCGTGCGCGGAATGTCCTTCAGGTAGCCGGCCTTGCCGTCGCGAATATCCAGGCGCGAAAAAATTCCGATCGCCTTCAAATGTCGCTGAACGCCCATCAGGTTGAACCAGTGGAGAAAGCGCTCGCTGTCGACCTCGAGCAGCCCCCTGGCGTGCGCCATTTCGTAGTAAGCCAGCGCCAGTTGATCGACTCGCGGCGGCGGCCAGTCGATATAGCAATCTCTCAACAGCGATACCAGGTCGTAGGTAATCGGGCCCTTTACCGCGTCCTGGAAGTCGAGTATGCCCGGGTTGCCGTTGGCGGTTTTCATCAGGTTGCGGGAATGATAGTCGCGATGCACGAACAGCTGCGGCTGTTGCAGTGCGTTGTCGACCAGCGCCTTCCTGACCGACTGCCAGGCGTCCTGCTGCGCCGGATCCAGCGTAATCCCCAGTAAACGACCGAGAAACCAGTCATGGAACAAGTCCATCTCCTGCTGCAACAAGCCGGCGTCATAGGGCGGCAAATCATCGGCATCGATACTCGACTGCATACGCAACAGCGCGGCCAGCGCGTCGTCGTAAAGCGAGGCTTCGTTTTGCGCGTCGAGTTGCGACAGGTAATCGCTGCTGCCGAAATCGGTCAGGATCAGAAATCCGTGCTCGAGATTGCGCGCGATGATTTCGGGCGCGCTCAATCCCGCCGCACGCAACTTTTCGGCAACTGCGATGAACTGGTCGCAGGGCTCCTTGTCCGGCGGCGCGTCCATCACGATGTGCGACGACGACGCGGTCTGCAGGCGCAAATACGAGCGAAAACTGGCGTCCTCGGAGGCCGCAGTCAGCTGGTAATCACGGTATCCCTGGCTATCCAGCCAGCGTTTCAGCAAGGTCGATCGATCACTCATATGGCAGTAGCTGCTGCGATCCTGTTAAAAGGCCGGTATTATCCGGTTTTTACTCAGCCAAAGCCATAGAACCGATGAGCGCTATCGACGACCTGTTACAGGTAATGAAGGATTTACGCCACCCCGAGAGCGGCTGCCCCTGGGATATTCGCCAGACCAGCGCCAGCATCGCGCCGCACACGCTCGACGAGACCCACGAACTGCTGGACGCGATCGAACGCGACGATACCGAAAACCTGAAGGAAGAACTCGGCGACCTGCTGTTCAACATCGTGTTTCACGCACGCATTGCCGAAGAAAAGGGCCAGTTCGATTTCAGCGACGTCGCGCGCGGGATTACCGACAAGATGCTGCGCCGCCATCCGCATGTCTTCGGCGAGACGCGCGACCAGGCCTTCAGCGACGAAACCCTGTCACAGCAATGGCAGGCGCTGAAGCAGCAGGAAAAGTCCGCTCGCGAATCCGTGCCGCTGGGCAGCGACTCGGCGTCGAACTCGGCCATGTATCGCGCGCGTGAAATTCAGAAGGAGGCGGCGCGCTTCGGCTTCGACTGGCCCGATATCCGCCCCGTGTTCGACAAGCTCGAAGAGGAGCTGGCGGAACTGAAACACGCTTTCGACACCGGCGACGAGGACGCCATCGGCGACGAACTCGGCGACCTGATGTTTGTCTGCGTCAACCTCGCCCGCCATGCCGGGGTGAATGCGGAAATGTCACTGCGCCGCACCAACCAGAAGTTTGTTCGCCG
>CALJQI010000141.1 GCA_937980285.1 uncultured Gammaproteobacteria bacterium
CGAACAGAATTCGATCGCGCGCTGGGCGGTCGCCTCGGGCCGGCTGACCGGATACTGGCAATGGCCCAACCTGAGCGATGTCGCGGTATCGGCGGATGGTCGCCATGCGCTCATCGGCAGCAAGGATAACCAGGCGGTTTACTTCGATATGGTCAACGGCAAGATGCGCTATGTCTTCCCGCATCATGAAAAGGTGACCAGCGTGGCGCTGTCGAAGGATGGCCGTTTCGCGATAACCGGTTCCGATGACTGGCACGCCGGCCTGTGGGATTTATCCAACGGCGAGCACCTGTGGTCGAAAAACCTGAAATACAAGATTTCGCTGGTGGCCCTGTCCGACGATGGCGAACTGGCGCTGGCCGGCGCCTATATCGGTGATGCCCATATTTACGCGACGCGTGGCAAAGGTAGCCTGGTGTCGCGCCTCGATGAAGTCAAGATGACGCTGGTGTCGGCCGACTTTTCCGACGACAACCGAACCCTGGCGACCGGACGCGCGGCCAAGGCGATCGACATCTGGGACGTGGCCAGCGGCAAGCGCCGCGAAACCTGGAAACCCCGGGTCAAGCACAAGGTGCAACCCGATTCTGCCACCATCCTCGACCTCAAGCTCGACACCAATGCCAGAACCCTGATCTCCGAATCCTCGGCCGGTATCGGTCAGCGTTGGGCAGTGAACCAGGCTCGACAGGGGGGCGGCAGTTAACCGAGGGTCGCGATCAGCGGCGCCAGTTCAGTCTCGTATCGGCGCCAGAGTTCAATCGAATCTCTGTAAATCGGTTGTCTGACCTGGCTTCTGCTCGCTGTTTTTACAGGCCGCTCGGTCTTATAGAACTCGAGGCAGGCATCGTTCCAGGTTAAATCGCAACATTCGAGCAGGCGCTTAACCTCACGCTCGTGATCCTCGATCAGCGTTTCGTACCTGAGATCGTACACCCGGTCGGGCAAGACCCGGCGCCAGTGCGCCATCAGGTCGAGGTAGAGCCGGTAATACTTTCCGAGTTCAACCTGGTCGTATGCGTAATCGTGTCGCGTGCGGAAATCGTGCTTGAAAATCGACAGGCAAGTATCGATGGGATTGCGTTGAAGATGAATGATTTTTGCTCGTGGCAATATCGCGTGGATAAACCCGATGTGCATGAAGTTGTGCGGCAGTTTGTCGGTAATAAAGCGCGCCGTGCCCGAATGGCTGCGCAGTTTTTCGAGATAAATCGTGCCGTAATTGGTTAACCTGTCGCTATCGAGCCCGGCGACCGCTTCGGGTGATTCGTTACTGATGTCGGAGTCCGTAACCAGCTTTAATGTCGTAACCAGGTAATCTAACTCGCCGGCGCCGACGACCTCCGGATGGCTGGCGAGTATCTGCTCGACCAGCGTCGTGCCCGAGCGGGGCATGCCAACGATAAAAATTGGCGTCGGATCCTGATTGCCCAGCCCCTCGATGCGGTTAAAAAAAGCCGGGGTGTAAACCTGTTTGATTCGCTCGAACAAGTCTTTCGATTCGTCGATCGAATACTCGTAGGTAGCTCGCTTAAGGCGATTGGCCTCGAGCGTGAATTGCATCGACTTTTGATAGTCTCCGAGGTCTTCGAACGCCTTGCCGAGGCCGAAGGCCAACTTCATGCGAGAGTCGTCGGGGTTGTCCTCTCGTGCATACAGCGCTTCCATCGCGCGTAAATCGTCGTCGTACTCGGAAAATTTCTTGTTCAAGGTGATGATGCGGTAGGCTTCAACGCGGTCCGGGTCAAGATCGATCAGCTTGCGAAAAATTTCGATCGCCTCATCGTTATGGCCGAGATAACCGAGCGCGAGGCCGAGGTTCTGGTAAGCCGGCAGGTAAGTCGGGTCGAGTTCTAACAATTTGCGAGAAATTTCAGCGACTTCGGCGTGATTGCCGAGCAAGCCGAGCACAGGAGCGAGGTTTTGGTAAGCCACGAGATAAGTCGGCTCGAGCTCGATTGCCTGACGGTAGGCTTCGACAGCCTCTTCGTACCGGTTCTGCGCGGCTAATGCGCGACCCATGCCTTCGTGGGTGACCGCATGTCGAGGATTGATCGAAAGCGCGTGCCGGTAGGCCTCGATGGCCTGGGAGGAATTGCGGTTGATCAACAGGGCGTTACCGAGCCCGTTAAATGCCTCTCGATGCAGCGGGTCGATTTGCACTGCCCGGCGAAAGTGCTCGATGGCGGCTTCGGTTTGCTCCTGCTCGAGCAGTAGATTACCGAGATTGTTATGGGCTTCGGCCAAATCCGAATCGATCTGAATTGCCCTGCGATAAGCGGCCACGGCATCGTCGATCCGTTGCAGTCCGCGCAAGGCGTTGCCCCGGTTGCAATGAGCGTCGGCATAGTCGGGTTCGCGACGCAGCGCCTGGTCGAGGTGACGCAGGGCCTCTTCGTTATTACCCTGCATTTGCATCGCGTTGCCCAGGTTATTCAACAGCATGGGATGCCCGTGTAATAAATTGAGGGCCGTGCGATACGAATTTGCGGCTTCCTTGAAGCGTCCGCGTTCCATCAGGATGTTGCCCAGGTTATTGTGCGCCTCGAAAAAATTCGGACTGATTTTAATCGCTTTCCTATAGGCTCGTTCGGCTTCCCGCAGCCTGGCTTGCTGGTGCAGCGTTCTGCCGTTTTCGTAAGATTTGACTGCGCGATTATCGTACATTCCTGGAAACGATGGGATCGGATAGAAGGCAGTATTCTTATCCAAGCGCCAACTAAAATCCAGTTGCAGCAAATGGATGGGAGCTCGATAAGGTTTGTCGCTATAATCGAGCCCTTGAGCAGACTCAAAAAATCAGGCCAGCCGGTTGAATTGGTCGTCCAGGCAATATGACCTGTAGCACGATATCGCCCACTAGCGGAACTATCAAAGGTATTTGGAACCTCTGAGGCGATCTTGGAATAGGAGTCCTGGGTGATTTTCGATTTGTTCTGGTCAATCGGGCGGGTTGAGGACAATCATTTCGATAGCCTAGCCCGGTTAGCGGTATAATCTCCCGATGGAACGAATTCAGAAATATCTGGCCAACCAGGGTGCCGGCTCGCGCCGGCAGATCGATGCGCTGCTGCAGCAGGGGCGCATCAGCGTCAACGGCAAGACCGCCAAACCGGGCGA